>NZ_BCWL01000002.1 GCF_001592185.1 Bergeriella denitrificans NBRC 102155 | reverse complement strand
GAATCGTCGGGCAAAAGTGCACGACCCACGGCAGATGGTTTTCAAAAAACATAACTGCCGTCTCTCTAACACCCCCTACCCCGCCCCTATACAATCATAATGTTATACTGTATCATCTACTTCCCTTTTCCATTCCGCCGTACGCCGCTGCGTGCGGCCGTCTGAAAGTCTGCATGATGAATTCCATTTTACTGACCGGGCTGCTCCAGCGCCTGCTGATTGCGCTGGCGGCGGCCGCTGCGATTTGGGGCCTGTATTTCTGGGCGGTCGGCTCATGAGCATCGTTATCGACAACCTGACCGTCAGCTACCGCCGCCGCCCGGCGGTGCATCATATCGATATGACGTTTGACGACCATTCGATGTGGGCGGTGTTCGGCCCCAACGGCGCGGGCAAGTCCACGCTGCTCAAAGCGGTGATGGGTTTGCAGCAGGCCGATACGGGCCATGTGCACTGGGTCGGCCTGCAGCGCAAAGACATTGCCTATCTGCCGCAGCAGTCGGAAATCGACCGCAGCCAGCCGATGACGGTATTCGAGCTGGCGGCTATGGGTTTGTGGTATGAAATCGGCTTTTTCGGCCGCGTCAACGCCGCGCAGCGCGAGCGCGTGTATGCCGCGCTGGAGCGGGTGGAGATGCGCGATTTTGCCGACCGGCAGATTGCCCATTTGTCCAACGGTCAGTTTCAGCGCGTGCTGTTTGCGCGTATGCTGGCACAAAATGCGAAATTCCTGCTGCTGGACGAGCCGTTTAACGCGGTCGATGCGCGCACGACTTATGCGCTGCTGGAGGTTTTGCGCCGCTGCCACCGCGACGGCCAGGCCGTGATTGCGGTATTGCACGATTACGAGCAGGTGCGCGCTTATTTTTCCCATACGCTGCTGCTGGCACGCGAAAAAATCGCCGCCGGCGCGACCGAAAAAGTTTTGACCGACGAATTTTTATCCCAAGCCAATGCTGCCGTGCAAAAGCAGGAATCCGCCGACTGGTGCGCGGCCTGATGCCGTCTGAATATGCCGCCCGGCAGCTGCCGATGCCCGCTTCTCCCAATTTTAAACACACGCTATGAATGCCTACGATTTGATTTTCTCGCCGTTTGTCGAGTTCGACTTTATGCGCTACGCGCTGGTATCGGTGTTTTGCCTGGCGCTGAGTGCGGCGCCGGTGGGCGTGTTTCTGGTGATGCGCCGCATGAGCCTGGTGGGTGATGCCTTGAGCCACGCGGTGCTGCCCGGTGCGGCGGTGGGCTATATGCTGGCGGGATTGAGCCTGCCGGCCATGAGCGCGGGCGGCTTTGCTGCGGGGCTGCTGATGGCACTGCTGGCTGGCTTGGTCAGCCGCTTTACCGGTTTGAAAGAAGATGCCAATTTCGCCGCATTTTATTTGTCCAGCCTGGCCGTGGGCGTGGTGTTGGTGAGCAAAAACGGCGACAGCGTCGATTTGTTGCACCTGCTGTTCGGCTCGGTATTGGCGGTCGATATCCCCGCCCTGCAGCTGATTGCCGCCGCCGCCAGCCTGACGGTGCTGCTGCTGGCGGTGATGTACCGCCCTTTGGTACTGGAGAGCATAGACCCGCTGTTTTTACAGGCAGTGGGCGGCAAAGGCGGCTTTTGGCATGTGCTGTTTCTGATTTTGGTGGTGATGAACCTGGTAGCCGGTTTTCAGGCATTGGGCACGCTGATGTCGGTCGGCCTGATGATGCTGCCGGCCATTACGGCGCGGCTGTGGGCAAAAAGCCTCGGTATGCTGATTGCGCTTGCGGCGCTGCTGGCGCTGCTGTGCGGCTTCGTCGGGCTGCTGTTTTCCTACCATGTCGAAATTCCGTCCGGCCCGGCCATTATTCTCTGCTGCGGCGCGCTGTATTTGGTGTCGGTGGTTTTCGGCTGGGAAGGCGGCGTGTTAACCAAATGGCTGCGGCGCAAGAAACACCGCGCGGCGTAAACGCTTGCGAATGTTTCTGCCTATCGGCTTGTTCCGCCCGAAAAAAGGCCGTCTGAAAATAGAGCCTATTTTCAGACGGCCTTTTTGATGCAAAATATAGTCGAAGAAAATAAGAATGAGACAAGGCGCAGCAACGCCGTATCATTCTTATTTTCAATGACTATACCTTATGCCTGCGCGTGCAGACGGGTCACATACGCCACTTCTTCCGCGCTGCCCATTACCACGGCCACGCGCTGATGCAGGCCCTCGGGCTGAATGTCGAGCATATCCTGCACGGCATTGCCGGCCGCGCCGCCCGCCTGCGCCATAATCAGGCTCATCGGATTGGCTTCATACATCAGGCGCAGCTTGCCCGGTTTGCTCAAATCGCGGGTATCTTGCGGATACATAAACACGCCGCCGCGCATCAGGATGCGGTGGATTTCCGCCACCATGCTGGCGACCCAGCGCATATTGTAGTTTTTGCCGCGCGGGCCGGTGTCGCCGGCCAAAAGTTCGTCGATATACTGCTGCATCGGCGCGAGCCAATGGCGGCGGTTGGACATATTAATGGCAAATTCTTTGGTCGCCGCGGGCACTTGCGGGTTTTCCTGGGTCAGCACGAATTCGTTTTGCTCATTGAGGGTAAACACGAATACACCGTGTTTCAAAGTAAACACCAGCTGGGTTTGCGGGCCGTAAAGCACATAGCCGCTGCCGGCCTGCGCGCTGCCTTTTTGCAGGAAAGACTGCGTATCCAACGCGCCTTCGGGCTTGGGCAGAATCGAGAAAATCGTGCCGACGGAAATGTTCACATCGATATTGGACGAGCCGTCGAGCGGGTCGAACAGCACCAGATAGCCGCCGTCGGGGTGCGCGGCCACAAACGTATCTTCTTCCTCACTCGCCAGCCCCGCCACATTGGCATCGGCCTGCAGCGCGGCAATCAGCATATCGTTGGCAATCACATCCAGCTTTTTCTGATCTTCGCCTTGCACATTGCCCGTACCTGCCATGCCGAGTACGCCCGAAAGCGCGCCCAGGCGGACTTTGGCGTTGATGTCGATACAGGCGGCGGCAACGGTTGCCAAGACGCTGCCAAGCTCGGCGGGAATGGCGTGTTGTTGCAGATGTTGCGGAAGAAATTGGGCTAAAGTAGTCATAACTGGCTCTTTTCTATTGTCAACGGTTAAATATATTTATCGAATAAAATCAGTAGGTTACTTAACCTTCCGATTAAAACAATATGGGAGTGCAGCCGCGCACCCAGGGCAATTCCGCCCTATTGCACGCTTTTTCAGACGGCCTTTAAGGCGCAGAAGCGGCGCGGCTGCCCGGCGTTATCATTTCTTTGGCACACGCCAGCGCGGCATCTTGGATTTTTGCGGCGGCCTCCTTACCGATTTCACCGCCCGCCAAAGCGGCCAAATCTCCGGCAGCCAGACTATCGGCCAACTTCTGCGCCGTACAGCCGCAAATCTGCCGCGCTTTTTCTTCGTCAAACAGCGGATGCCCCGAAGGCAGGCGGTTCATGCACTGCTCCTCGGCGACACTCACAAAGCCGCTGCGAACCTGCCGCTCAATGTTTTCCTGCAGGGCATCCGCCCCTTCCTGCCCGCAGCCGACCAATACGGCGGCCAGCGCGACCACAATCCAAATACGCATCTTATTGCCTGTTGTTGCAAATGTAAGGCATTGTAATTCAAAACCGCCGTTCAGGCCATGCAAAAGCCGTCTGAAAACAGACGGCTTTTCATGACTCAAAGCAGATTACTGAAGAAAATCAGCAAAATCACCAGCGGCACAATGTATTTCACATAATTGAACCAAATATTCACCGTGGCATGGTTGCCCTGATACAGCAATTCGTCTTTGGCCTCGTCTTTCATCACAAAGCCGACAAACAGCGCCGAACCCAGCGCGGTCAGCATAAACAGGATATTGCCGCTGATATAATCGAACGCATCAAAAATATTCATGCCGAACACCGATACCCCGCGCCACGGGCCGTAGCTCAAAATCGACGGAATATTGCCCAGCAGGAAAATCCCGCCCAACACCAGCGTAATCGCCATACTGCGGCGGATTTTGGTTTTCTCCTGAATGGTGGTAATCAGCACCTCGTAAATCGTCAGCGAAGTCGTCAGCGCCGCAATCAGCAGCAGGCTGAAGAAAATCACCGCAAACACAGGCCCCGCCCACATATGCGAAAACACAATCGGCAGGCTTTGGAACACCAGCGTCGGGCCGGAATCGGGCGCCACGCCGAAGCTGAAGAGCGACGGGAAAATCATAAAGCCCGCCAGTACCGCAATCACGGTATTGGTAACCGCCGTAATCACCGCCGTCTGCACCAGATTTTCGTTTTTATCCAAATAGCTCGACAACGTAATCATCACGCCGAAGCCCAGGCTTAGGGCAAAAAACACCTGCCCCAATACAAACACAAACAGCTCCGCCGTAACCTTGCTGAAATCCGGTTTCAGATAAAAAACAATCCCTTCCATCGCGCCCGGCAGCGTCACATTGCGGATCACCATCGCAATCAGAAACACAAACAGCAGCGGCATCAAATACTTGGCCGCCTTCTCAATCCCGCCAATCACACCTTTCACCAAAATCCACTGGTTCACCGCCACGAAAAGCAGCGTATAAAACGCGATGGCCCACGGGCTGTTTTCAATATGTTCGGTAAAAAACGCCTTAGTCAGCGCGCCGTCCACCGGCTGCGACACATCCAAGCCGCCGCCGATAATGTTGACGATATAGCTGATAACCCAGCCGCCCAGCACCATGTAATACGCCATAATGCCGAACGCGCCGAGCAGACCCATCCAGCCCACCAGCTTCCAGATTTTCGCCACCGGCCGGCCGTTCATCTCGCCGCCGAACGCATCGAGCGCATTCACCTTATGGCGGCGGCCAATCACGTTTTCCACCAAAATCATCGGAATGCCGATGACAAACATCGCGATACAGAATAAAAATACATAAGCGCCACCGCCGTTTTCACCGACCAAATACGGGAAACGCCAAGTAGCGCCGAAGCCGACCGTCGCGCCCGCCACGGTCAGAATATACGTCAAACGGCTCGACCAGGTTTGACGGGAAGGATTTGCAGACATCTTATTTCATCTTTGTCATACGGGAAGCATTTATTATACGCCGCCTTCTTAACCGTTTTTAACCAAAGCGAAAAAATAACAATGGGGAATATCCCTAAAAAATATTCAAAATAAAGATAATTTCTCTAGAATTTTTACTCTTTTACGCTGAAACAGGAAATCTGTTCTCTTGTATAGCGGGAAAAAAGCCGTCTGAAAATCTCCATTTTCAGACGGCTTTTTTCATGCCTATCCCCTTACTTCATGGGATCGGCAATCAACACGCGGCGGTTTTGCGGGTTCCACAATAATTGGGCGGTGTCCTGCAATTTTTCCACCGTGATGGCTTCGGGCAGTTTGTCCATTTCATTCAGATAACGCGCGTCACCGAAATGCTGCTCGCTCAATACCAAACGGTTGAGCCAGGTTTCGGGGTTTTTCAGACGGCCTTTTTCCTGCTCGACAAAGTTGCTGCGCAAAGGCGCGACTTGCTGTTCGGTGATGGTTTGCGGCAGTTTGGCCAGCGTGGTTTCGCCCAGCTTCCACAGTCCGTCGGCTTTGTCGGCGGTGGTAGTGAAGCGCAGTTCGCTTTCAACCCGATTGGTCTCGGGATTGAGTGTGGTTTCAAACTTCAGACTGTACACGCCCAACGCTTTGTCGCGCAATTCAGCTTTGAGCTGCTCGTAGGCCAAGGTGCGCAAAATGGCGGTTTGGGCGGCGGTTTGCGGCGACCATTTTTCATCGCTAAACGACCAGGCGGCGACATCGGTACGCGCTTCGGCGTTGACGTTTTGGCGCTCGACTTTGTCGCCGCTCAAGGCCTGATACGGCTTGGCGCTTTCAACCGGCTTGCGCTCGATGGCGGCCAGATACTGTTCGACCAATGGCTTGATTTTGCGCGGTTTTTGCGCAGTCAAAATATAGTAGGTGGTCGGTGCTTGACTGAGGCTTTGCCATTGTGCCAACAGTTGCGGCTCTTCGGTTTCTTCCAAATCCGTCTGCGTCGGCGACAGATAGGCTTTGCCGCCGAAGCGCAAATCGGTGACGGCTTTTTCTTTAGCCGCTCGGGAAGCGGTTTCATCCATGGTCAAACGGCGAATCATGGTCATAATCGCATCACGGTAATCTTCGCCCACTTGCGGCGTGGTGTAATAGGCTTGGTAAAGGCGGAACAGGTTTTCTGCTTCTTTATCGGCGGCACTGCCGTCCACTTTGCTATTGGTCGCATTCAGGCGCATATTCAGGCTGAGTTTGTGCTGTTTTTTCCACTCGTTCAACTGCTCGTTTGTCCAACCTTGCGGAGCGGACTGCCATACAATCTGCTGCGCCAGCTGCGATTGCCACGGATTGAGGTTGCTACTCATAAAGCCCGCCGCGCCGTAGGCTTGCAGATAAACCTTGCCGGCGGCCACGGGGTTTTGCAGCAGCACCACTTTATCGCCGTTTTGCAGCGTCCAACGGGTAATTTTCAATGATTGGTCGTAGCTTTCGGCAGTGATTTCGCCTTTTTTCGCTTTGGCGGTAAACGCGCCCTTGCCTGCTTCGGCTTTGGCTTGCAACGGCGGCAGTTGCGCGGTTTGCAGAGCGGCGGCTTCAGCTTCGATTTGTGCGGCGTTCGGAAAGCCTTTGATTTCGGTGAGGCTAGGCGCTTGGATTTGCACCAGCTTGTCATCAGCGTTCAGCCATTGTTGCAAACGCGCGGTAATTTCAGACGGCGTCAAGCGGTTTAACACCGGCTCGGCACTGGCAGCGTTTTGCGCTTGGGTACGTACCGGTTTGCCGTTTAAGGCGTTTTCGCTGACCAGTTGAATCGCATCGCCAAACGGCTCGGGCAGCGTGGTTTTCTGTTTCGCCCGTGCGATGGTGCTGCGCATGGTTTTCATGTAATCGTCAAACTCAGCCCGCGTGACCGGTGCACGCAAAATGCGTTCCCGCAGTTTCAAAATCTCCGTCAGGCCTTGGTTATGGCCGTCGGGGGTAACCGAAGCAACCAAGCCGATGGCGATGCTTTCGCGGCCGATATCACTTTTACGCGCGGTAATGGTGCTGACTGCTTTTGGCAGGTCTTTCAATTCGTTTTTCACACGCTGAGCCAGAATCCGTGCGGCAAAGCGGTCGACCATGCGCGCGCGCGTACCGGCCTCGCTGTCGTAAACCCGCGAGGGCGCGTCGTTTTGACGGAACAATACGGCTACGAAGCTGCCACCGCTGTCTTTATCCTGAAGCTGGTTGACGTGCCAGCCGTTTTGCAATACCGGCTCGTAATACGCACCGCTGCGGTCGGGCAGCTCGCCGGTTTTCAGACGGCCGAAATATTTTTCCAGCAACGGGCGTGCCTGCTCGGGCGTAATATCGCCGGAAATCATAACCTGCATATTGTTGGCTACGTACCAGCGGCGGTGGAAATCTTCCAATACATTGACCGGCGTGTTTTGAATGCTAGTTTGCGTGCCGATAATCGCATGGCGCGACTGGCGGCTGCCGCTGCGGATGACCTCGTTGCGCTTGCGGTTCATGCGCTCGGCCACGCCCAAACCGTTGCGCCATTCGGCCTCAATGATCTGCTGCTCTTTTTGCCAATCGGCCTGTGCAAACGGGCGTGGTGTCATCATCGCTGCGGCAGCTTTCAGCGTTTCATCCAACTGCACCTTGCCCTTGTTCGGGCTGAACATATACAGCGTGCGTTCGTAGTTGGTCATGGCATTGAAATTCGCGCCGCGCCGCCAGCCCTGCTGAATCAGCGTTTCGCCCACACCTTGCGGATAATCGGGTGCGGCGCGGAACACCATGTGCTCGACCATATGCGCCACGCCGATTTCAGACGTACCGTTTTCATCGCTCGCCCCCACGCCGACCTGCACGCGCACATCAACCCGCCCCGGCTCCGAGGGTACGTTTAACACATGGTACACCAGCCCATTATTCAGACGGCCTGTACTGTAGGTATTTTCAGCGTAAGCGCCGACGGCGACAGTCGATACCGCTGCGGCAAAGATGATTTGGGGGATAAAAGCATTCATAAGGTTTGAGGTCTTTTGTGAGTCGTTAAAAAGCATTTCAGACGGCCTAGGGAAACGTAAAGGCCGTCTGAAAATACCGCGTCATATAAAATTACCAGTTATAAGCAACACCCAGCCAGAAATTGCGCCCCATTTTATAGGTTTTGGTCGAGCTGGTGGTGCGCACAACGGCGCGTTTGTTGAATACGTTGTTGATATCCAAGGTAATGTCCAGCGACTGGTTGCGGACAGTCGGTTGTTTGTAGACAAAACGCCAGTCAACTAAGAACATGCTGCCGTTTTTCTGTGTATTGTACACATCGACTTCGCCGCCGTAATCTCCGCACACGCTCATCGAGCAGGCTACATTGTTTTCTTCAAGGTAGCGGTTTTTATAACCCGGGTTATAGCTGAAACGCTGGCTCCAATTCAGGCGCAGTTTCGGGAAATACGTGTTCAACGTGGCAAAGGCGCGCCAACGCTGATTGTAGTCCTCAGGAGGCAGGTCGCCGACATTCATCAGCTTGCCGTCGTAAATGACTTTTTCCACTCTATCCGCTTCGGCGTTCAAAGGGTCGTCATAAGTATTGCTGTTGGATTTACTGTCGCTGACTTGTACGCCCAAACTCCAATCGATATGGGCATATTTGGATTTCCACGCTTTTTCAGGGCGTACATCCAATGTGTAGCTGTCGTTTTTGCTCCAGCCCGAGTTAACCAACTCGCTAACACGGTCTGTACCCGTACCGGTGGTTTTGCGGGTCAGGCTGTTTTTACTGTGGCGGTTGACCCATTTGAACGTACCGACCACACCCGCGATATTTTGTTCAAAACCCAATACTTTTTCATCACTGTACGGCGTTTTGATGTCGCCCATGTGCCATTGGCCGACACCTGATTCCAAGCCCTCGATAGAATCTACCCACGCCTGCGGAACATTGGCAAGCAGTGTACGGGTTTGGTCGGTATAGCTGTTAATGCCTTCGCGCAGTTTGTACGCCAGCATGGAATTGGTGTAATAGCGGTTGAAACCGCCGAACAGACGGGTTTTCTTGTTACCGAACACGTCATACGAAGTAGAGAAGCGCGGGGCAAAATCGGTATTGCCGGTAAACTGGCTGTGGTCGGCGCGCACGCCCAGCGATGCTTCCCAGTTTTTCCACTTCAGACGGTCTTCCGCATAAGCAGAATAAGTATTGTCATCGGCCTTATTGGTCATGGCTTTATACAAACGGCGGGCGCGGGCATATTGTTCGCCGTCGATACAGGCATCTGCGCCGTTACACACCACACGGTTTGAAGCGATATAAGTACGGTTGTTGGCCACATCATTAAAGCGGCGGTATTTACCCGAGGCAAAATCAGCTTTCCAACCGAAAATCAGATTGTGTTTTAACGCGCCGGTATCAAATTTTAGGCCACTGAAATCCTGCTTCAGGGTGAAGGTGCGTTTTTCGGTTTCATAACTGCCGTAGCCGCCCTCATTGGTCGTCGCATTACTTGCCGCACGCCAACCGATGCTGTCGGTACGGCGGTAAATATTGTAGTTGCTGCCGTCGTGGGTAATCTTATCGCCGGTTTCCTTATAGCCCGCATAACTTTCCATACGCAGGCCGTTGTCGAATTCTTTATCCCATTTCACGTCAAACTGATAACCGCCACCCTGATTGGTAAAGTTACCGTTATACACATTGCCTTTGGCCAGCTTGAATTCGTGCGGCGCGTACATGGCGGTAAACTTCCACACATCACCGTTTTCCGGCAGATAGGTCGAGCGCAACAGATAGGTTTCACTCAAGCGCTTGGTGTTGGTGCTGTACGTACCTTCCGCAACCGTCGCTTGGTCGGCGGGACGCAGCTGGGAATGACGGAACGGGATATCCGATTCGCTGCGGTTGTAAGAGAACAATACCGCCAACTTATCGTTCAAAGGCTGATTGATGGTCGCACTATATTGCTGTTTGCGGAATTGCGGTTGGGCGGAATATTTGCTGGCTTCGTTAAACTCTTCTTCCCTACCCTCTTGGATATGGAACTCAGCCCATTCATCGCGTGTGGTGCGGTATGAGATTCTGCCACTGGCTTTCTTGACATCGGCATCAATCAAATTGGCCACCACCACGCCGCCGGTAAACTGACCGTGTTTGGCCGACACGTTGCTGTCGAATACCTCAAGATTTTTAACCAAGCCGGAATCCAAATAAAACGACTGCGTACCGCCGGCCGGCAGCTCATACGGATTCAAGCCCTGCTCATGATTGGCATTGCTGCCGCCCCCGCCTTGCGCGGGATTGATGTTGTCGTTGTTGGACATACCATTGACGACAAAATTATTGTTGTAAAACTTCTCACCGTGAAATGAAACTTCGTCCGGAGAAATCTCACCCGCCGACAACGAGCTGCCCGCATTATTGGAAAAACGAACATTCACGTTATCCCGCAATAAATCAGTCAGATTACCGTTACCGGTCGGCTGGTTTTGAATATCTTGCTGAGTCACCGTTTGCGTACCGATTTGCTGGCTGAACGGACTGCCGTACACCACAATCTCATTTAAATTATGTACGACTTCGGCCTGCCGGCTGTCAGAGGCCGTCTGAACATCATCCTCTTCAGCCAAAGCATAAGGGGTAGAAAACGCGGCAGCCAGGGCCAGCATCATTGTGGTCGGTTTCATGGTGTGAAATCTCTAATCAACTCGGTTAATCATGCGCCGTTTCAGACGGCTTATCGGTATGCGGAAAAAACTGATATTTTCCGGAACAAAATTTACGCAAATTTATCACTAATTGATATTGCTTATCAATTAGATTTTTATTATCTACCAAAATAAAAATAATTACTTTATGCTGATTTTTTAATATGTTGTTTTATTTGGGCTTTCTTTTTTAAAAGATGAGTTTTAAATGTATTTTATTTACAACAGTTCCCGCAGGGCGGGCACTGTTGCCTGCCTACTCTTACCCAAGCCGTCTGAAAGTATTGTCGGGCAAAAGTGTCCGAGCTACCATTTGCCGTCTGAAATGTTGGATAGACCACCCAAGTGATGTAATCCGACGGTAAAAATGCAAAATTTAATGCTTTTAAAAGCATCTAAAAAAGCCGTCTGAAAAATATTTTTCAGACGGCCTTGATTCTGTCTACCCCGCTCAAGCAGCTTTAAATGCGCTCAAGTCCAACACCTCATCATACATATCCGCCAATTCCGGCTGATGGCTGACAATAACGACGGTGGTATGCGGTAATTTTTCTTTCAGCAGGTTCAACAAATAACGTGCAGACTGCATATCCAGCGCCGAAGTGTTTTCATCGAGATAGAGATAATCGGGCTGAATCAACAAGGCGCGGGCAATGGCAATGCGCTGCTGCTCGCCGGCAGAGAGCGTTTGCGCCCAGTTTTGCGCTTTGTGCAAATCGTGCTGCCATTTTTCCAAACCGACTTCGGCCAGTAATTCGTGATACACGCGGTCGTCGTGGATATGGGTATCGGGGTAGCTGAGGATTTCTGCGAGCGTACCGCTGCCGAGGTAGGTGCGTTGCGGCAGCAGCAGGCTGGTGCCTTTCGGCGCCTGCCATGCACCGTCGTAATCCGCCCACAGGCCGCCGATGGTGCGCAGCAGTGTGGATTTGCCCAAGCCGCTGCGTCCGGCCAATTGCGTCCATTTTTGCGGGCTGATTTTGGCGCGCACATTGCTCAAAATGGCTTCGCCGTTCGGCGTATAAATATTCAGGCCGTTGATTTCAAGGCCGTCTGAAAGCGGCGCGGGCTTATCGTTGTCCTGCTCGGTCAGGATGTTTTCACGGAATTGGTGCAGACGCTGCACGGTCGCACTCCACTCCGGCAAAATGGTATAGGCAAACACAAACCAGCTCAATGAGTTAAACACCGCACCAAACGCGCTGCGAATCTGCATCAGCCCGCCCAACGTAATGGCCTTGGCCATAAACAACGGTATGCTCGCCAACACCGGCAGCATCAGCGAAAAGCGGTCGTACGCGGTGGTGAAAAAACCCAAATTACGCTCGCGGTTCATCAACAAACGCCAGTTGCCGATAATTTCGTTAAACTCGCCGCGCAAAGTAGCTCGCTCGCGGCTTTCGCCGTGATACAGCGCGATTTGCTCGGCATTATCGTTTTTACGCACCAATGAAGCACGGAAATCTGCCTCGAATTTTTGCTGGCGGTAGTTTAACTCGTGCAGTTTTTTACCGATGACCTGGGTGAAAATACTGCCGAATAAGGCGTAGACCACCGCAATCCACACCAAATAACCGGTAACGGTAATGTCATGCCCCATGATGTTAAACGTATGCGTACCCGACAGTTTCCACAAAATCGCAATAAACGAATACAGTTGCGCCAGATTGGTCAGCAGCGAGATAAACAGCTCGATGGTGCGCGAAACAAAAATATTCACATCTTCGGCAATCCGCTGGTCGGGGTTGTCCGTGATCTGTTTCAGCGCAATGCGGTAAAACGCCCGCTTTTCCAGCCAATCGCCCAGCAGCCGTTCGGTCAAATGCGAGCGCCAGCGGATAATCAGTAGTTTGCGCAGCCAGCCGCGATACACAGCCGCCACCACGAAAACAGCCACATAAACCAAATATTCCTGAATCAATACATACAGCTTATCCGCCTGAAACGCCTCCAGCGTATCGTAAAACGACTTGCTCCATTCGTTAATCCGCACATTGATTTCCACCACGCCGAAGCCCAACGCCACCAATACGATCAACACCACCCAAGACAGTATATTATCTTTGCGCCACCAGTAATCTTTAAGAAACCATTTGAATTGTTTGAGAATTTTAAGCATTATGACATATCTCTGTTTTGGATTTTTTTAAACTCGGAAAATGAGAATGATATTCAAAAATATATTATACGCCTTTCATTCAGATGAGTTGAATTTTTTCGAATAGCCTTTCCACCATAGCAACCTACCTGAAAGAAAAGTACTCATTAAAGCTAATGGCCGTTTAGAATGGTAAGAATCGCTGAAATCCCCTAGCTGAAGTACTTTCAGCGATTTTTACCAATGTGTGTCAACTTGGTGTTTAATAAAGGAGAATGGGATAAAAAATCATCCTAAATGTCCATTAAACCCCGAAACAGGAAATCCATTCCCCTACATAACGGGAAAAGCCGTCTGAAAATCTCCATTTTCAGACGGCTTTTTTTTAAATTTACACACACCCGCGCAGGTCTTTCATTTATCACACCAACTGCTCGCCCCAATGCAGCTTCTGGCGCAGCGTGCGGTAATACTGGTAATCAGTCGGATGCAGCACGCGCAGCGGGTTGTGGTAGCGGCGGATAATCAGGCGGTCGAGGTTTTGGATATCGAGAAACGACTGCCCGTCGAAATGCACGCGCGCGTCGCCGCTTTTGGTCACCAATACTTCGATTTCGCTGCTGTCGGACACCGCAATCGGGCGGTTGGTCATCGACTGCGGGCAAATCGGCACCAAAGTCACCACCCGCGATCCGGCCTGCAAAATCGGCCCGCCCGCCGCCAGCGCATAAGCCGTCGAGCCGGTGGGCGTGGACACAATCAGGCCGTCCGAGCGCTGCGTATAGACAAACTCGCGGTTGATAAACACTTCAAACTCAATCATCTGCCCTGCCCCGCCGCGCGAAAGCACGCAATCGTTCAGAGCCAGCGAGCGTTCGCACACCTCGCCGTCACGCACCAGCTCGATTTCCAGCAAAATCCGCTCTTCCGGCAGATATTTGCCCTCCAAAATCGGCTTTAAGCCCTCGGTCATGTTTTCATGCGAAATCTGGGTCAGAAAGCCCAAATGCCCCTGGTTGATACCAATCATGGGCACGGCACGCGGCGCGACTTCCCGCGCCACGGAAAGAAACGTACCGTCGCCGCCCAACACCACCACCAAATCGCAGGTTTTACCCAAATCGGCTTTGGCGGCTGCGCGGCAGCGGGCGATATCCTCAGGCAGCAGCGCCTGCTCGCCGACGCTCTGCTCGTCGAGATAAATGCCGAAACCTTCGCGCTGTAAAAAATCAATCAGCCGATGCGCGGTATGCTCGATGCCGGGCGTATTCGGGCGGGTTACGATGCCGATGTTGCGAAACGGGCTTTTCATGCGGGGCACTCCAAATCGCAGGCCGTCTGAAAACGGCACGCGGTCAAATGCAAACGGGGTCAGTCTATCCAGATATCGCGCTCGAGGCGGTCGAGGCGGGCATTGAGGCGGGCCACGTCGTCGCGCAGCCGGTCCACTTCTTCCAACCAGGCCGCCAACGTTTCCTGATCAATCACGGGCGATTCCGGCTCGCGGGAAAACTCGCTCATCTGCTCGGCCAGGCTCAGGCCGATTTGGCGCACGGTTTGGCCGATTTGCGCGGCGCGGCTGCCGATGTCCGCGCCGGCGGCTTCGCCGAACAGACGGTTCAAATCCTGATGGGCGTCGTAGCGCAACGCGCCGAAAATCGGCAGCAGCGCCATGCCCAACACCAAATCGCCGCTCAAGGCGATGTCGCCCACGCCGGGCTGGCGGCCTTGCAGGATTTTGGGAATGGCGCTGCTGCGGAAGCTGATTTCGGCATCCGGCTCGGCATCGCTGCATTCCAAAAAGCCTTCCCCGCCAATCTGCCCCTGCAGGCGGAAGCCCGCCATGTCCACGCGCAGACGCTTGCCGGCAAAGGCTGACAAAGCCTGCCGATGCTCGGGGTTTTGCTGAATCAGGTGGTTGATGATGGGGATTAAGGCGGACATGCGTATTTTCCTGAGGCCGTCTGAAAAAAACGATTTTACAGGCTTATCACGCGGAAATATAGTTGTTTCGTCAGATTGCCGCCGCTCGGCAGGCGGCAGGTCGTACACGTTTTGTATCAGGCATACAGGCTGGTTACGATTTTTCCGTCCGTGCGGTCTGCCGGGTCGAAATCGGGCGCACTCAGGCCGAGTTTGGCCGCTTCGGCGGTATAGAATTCGGCGCGTGTCGGATGCGCGGGTTCGACGATATTGCGTAAGCGTTTGCCCTGCGGATTTAAGGCCGTCTGAAACAGGGCTTCTACCGCCAAATCCCGATGCAGCATATTCACCGGCCGCGCGCCGCCGCCCAGCCTGCCCCGCCCGGACAGGCGGCTGACGGGGTGGCGTTCGGCGCAATACAGGCCGCCCAGCCGCAAAATATCGATATGGGGAATGCGGCTCGCCCAAAACAAGGCTTCCGCCGCCAAAATCTGCCGCGCCGCTTCGGTTTGCGGCTCGGGCGGCGTGTGCTCGTCGCACAAGCGCGCGCGTTCGCCATATACGCTGGTGCTGCCCGTCAACACGATATGCTGCACGCCCGACTGCTCCGCCAGCGCCAACCAGCGGCGCAACGTACCCGCGTAATCCTGCAGCGCCGAGGGCGGCAGCAGGCAGAACCAGGTGGTTTTATCCGCCCAACGCTGCCAAAAAGCCGTCTGAAAAACCGCAGGGTCGTTCAAATCCGCCGCTTCCAAGTCCAGCGGCAGATTGACATCGTCGGAGCTGATGCGGCGTTTGAGCGCGGACACGGCACCGCCCTGCTCGTAAATTTTCTGCGCCAGCGGGCGGCCGAGATAGCCGAAGCCAAGAATGCCGCAGCGCAAAGCCTGATGTGTCGTCATATCGTATTCCTTTCGGCGCGTGTCGTGAAACGACGGCTTTTTTCAGACGGCCTGCTGCTTCACCCATTCCGGCTCGACCCATTTGGGCGCGTCCACAAAGCGGTAATCGGCCATTTTCTGCAGCAGCGCCTGCGGTGTGTCCGCCTCGCACAACAGATTTAAATTGGCCTGCGGCATAAAGCCCGCATCGGCGGTTTGCCGCATCAGCGCCAGCAGCGGATCGAAAAAGCCGCCAATATTCAAAATGCCCACGGGCTTGCTGTGGCGGCGCAGCTGCGCCAGCGACAAGACTTCAAACAATTCTTCGTAGGTGCCGATGCCGCCGGGCAGCGCGATAAAGGCGTCGGCCAGCTCAATCATTTTGTTTTTGCGGGTCGCCATATCGGGCGTTTCCAGCAAATCGCTCAAGCCCGGATGCGCCACTTCTTTTTCGCGCAGAAAAGTCGGAATCACGCCGACCACTTCGCCGCCCGCTGCCAAGGCGGCATCGGCCACCGCGCCCATCAGGCCGATTTTGCCGCCGCCGTACACCAGGCGGCTGCCGCGCTGCGCCAGCTCGCGGCCGGTTTCCTGCGCGGCGCGGACGTAATCGGGCGAGTTGCCCAAATTCGAGCCGCAATAGACGGCCACTGATTTTAAGGTCATGTTTCTGCTCCTGTGCTGTGTGTGGCGGCATTATCCCCAAAGCGAACTGTTCAGCCGGATTATAGACTGACACTAGCGCGTTTTCCCAGTTTGGGAACAGCCTGAAATTTTATTAAAAAACTTAAACTTCCCTGCGCGGGAATGACGTCACTAAAAAAATTAACTTTTTTGCAAAGTTCGCAACCTGCTCAGTACTTTTTGTATCCATTCACAATCAACAAAGGCCGTCTGAAAATCGGTTTTCAGACGGCCTTGCTGCGGATTATTCCGTGATTTCTTCGATGATGCCGCCAAAAGACGAGCCGTCGAACACCGGCATAGGCGGCGGCAGCAGACTGTCCAAATTCAGGCCGGCGGCGTTCAGGGTCGGATAGCCGCTGAAGGTCACCGAATAGCCGCCGCTGCCGTTGCTGCGGATTTTGGCGTGTGCGCCCAGCGGGAAAGTGGCTTTATTGGTGATGTGGCCGAACGGGAAACCGGTCAGCACGGGCACGCGCGTGACGCGGCTGATGTGGTTGGCGACGGCGGGCAGGTCGTAGCTCGAATCGTAAGTATCGCGGATGGTGCCCATGCGGAAATCGCCAAGCACGATGGCACGCTGCTTCTGCAATACGCCGCCCAGATACAGCGTGTTGAGCATACGCTCGATGCGGTAAGGTTGCTCGCTCACGTCTTCCAAAAACAGGATGCCGCCCGGCACATCGGGCAGATAAGGCGTACCCGCCAGCGATGCCAATACGCTCAGATTACCGCCCCACAGCGTGCCTTCTACGTTGACATCACTGCGCTGGATGGTGTGCACATCGATGGTGTTGGTGCGCTCTGTGGTGCCGCGGATAAACGAATCCATGGTAAACGTGCTCAACTCGGGGCGGCCGAATTCGCTGTACACCATCGGCCCGGCGAAGCTCATCATATTGCCTTTGGCCAAGAGCGCCAGCTGGATGGCACACACGTCGCTGAAGCCGAAAAACAGCGTACCTTTTTCGCGCATCCGTGCGCCCAGCGATGCGAAGTCGATGGCGGGCAGCAAACGCGCCGCACCGTAGCCGCCGCGCATCCCCATCAGCACTTTCGGCGTGGCCACGCGGCCGGTCGCTACGGCTTGGAAATCGGCGGCGCGTTCGGCATCCGTACCGGCAAAACGCTGGTAGCGGCGCGAACCGGCCTGCTGGTTGGTCACCACAAAACCTGCGTTATACAGGCGCGTCAGGCCGAGGTTGAAGCGTTCGTAAGATTCGGCAAAGCCGGAGGGTGCGACAACGCGCAAAACGGTGTCGCCGGCGGCGGAAGTTTGTCGGGTCGGCACGGATTGGGCTTTCACAGAAGAAGTACGCACATTGGGTTTGGGAGCGGGCGTGCTGCCGCAGGCGGTCAGCAGGCCGGCGCCGGCTGCGGCAGCCGTGGCGCGGAGAAAGTGGCGGCGTGAAGGTTGCCAGGTCATGTCAAAATCCTTTTGTTTGCCAGCGCGGTTTTCAGACGGCCTGCGCCGCAGGAAGAATACCGCAAAAGCTGTTGAGTGTGTATATGATTGAATAAAATAAAAATATTGGCTGATATTGGCTGCATTTTCTGCAATATCAGCCGCTCAGGCCGTCTGAAAAATGCCGTCTGCAACGGCGCGGCTGCGTGTCGTCGTCTTATCAAGCCAGCAGTGCTTTCACCTGCGCCGTCCAATCTTCGGGCAGCGTCATCTCATGGCTGCGTACGGGCGGCGCCCAAATCGGCGCGGGGAAAGATGCGTCGTTTTCAAAACGCGCAATCACGTGCCAATGCAGGTGCGGCACAACGTTGCCCAAGCTGGCCAAATTGATTTTGGCGGGCTGCAAAACGCGGCGCATCGCGGCTTCAACGCGGTACACCGCTTCCATCAGCTCCGCGCGTTCTGCCGCATTCAGGTCGGTCATTTCGGCAACGTGGCGCTGCCAAATCACCCGGCAAAATGCGGGCGAACCGGCTTCGTTGTGCACGGCAATCACGCGCAGATTCGGGGTTTGCAGCAACACGTCTTCGTGTTCCGCATGGCAGATGGGGCAAGTCATGCTTCAGCTCGCTGGATAAATGAAGTATTTTAAACGAAAAAGCCGTCTGAAAAACAGGCTACTAACTTACATCGCACCGTAGTTCGGGCCGCTACCGCCCTCGGGGCAGACCCATACGATGTTTTGCGTCGGGTCTTTGATGTCGCAGGTTTTGCAGTGCACGCAGTTGGCGGCGTTAATCCGCAGCTTGGGCGCGCCGCCCTCTTCTACGATTTCATACACGCCCGCCGGGCAATAGCGGGTTTCCGGCGAAGCGTATTCCCGATAGTTCACATCCATCATCACCTGAGGATTTTTCAGGGTCAGATGGTCGGGCTGGCTTTCTTCGTGGGCTGTATTGGCAAGAAACACACTGCTCAAGCGGTCAAACGTCAATACACCGTCGGGTTTGGGATAATCAATCGGGCGGCAGTCGGCGGCTTTTTTCAGCGCTTCGTTGTCCCGGCCGTGATGCTTGAGCGTCCAGGGTGCTTTGCCTTTAAACAAAACTTGGTCGATGCCGGTATAAATCGAAGCGGCATACACGCCCCATTTGAAAGACGGGCGCACGTTACGCGCGGCGTAAAGCTCTTCATACGCCCAGCTCTGCTCAAACAGGCTGCGGTAACGCGCCGCTTCTTTGCCGCTGCTGCATTCGCTTTCCGACAAATCCGCCAATTCGGGGAAAACCGCTTCGGCGGCCAGCATACCCGATTTCATGGCAGTGTGGATGCCTTTGATGCGCGGCATATTCAGAAAGCCGGCCGCGTCGCCGACCAATACGCCGCCGCGAAACGCCAATTCGGGCAGGCTCTGCAGGCCGCCCTCCACCAGCGCGCGCGCGCCGTAGGCAAGACGGCGGCCGCCTTTGAAGGTATCGCGCACGGCGGGATGGGTTTTAAAGCGTTGGAATTCTTCAAACGGCGACAGATAGGGATTTTGGTAATCCAGGCCGACCACAAAGCCGACGGCGATTTTGTTGTCGTCGAGATGGTAGATAAACGAGCCGCCGTAGGTGCGGCTGTCGAGCGGCCAGCCTGCGGTATGCACCACCAGACCGGGTTGGCAGTTTTCAGACGGCACTTCCCAGATTTCTTTGATACCCAGGCCGTAGGTTTGCGGCTGGCTGTGTTTATCCAGCGCAAAACGTTCGATGATTTGCTTGCTCAGCGAGCCACGGCAGCCTTCGGCGAAGACGGTTTGCTGCGCCCACAATTCCATGCCGGGCTGGAACATTTCGGTCGGCTCGCCGTCTTTGCCCACGCCCATATTGCCGGTGGCGATGCCTTTGACCGAGCCGTCTTCGTGATACAGCACTTCGGCGGCAGCAAATCCGGGGTAGATTTCCACGCCCAGCGCCTCGGCCTGCTCGGCCAGCCAGCGCACCAATGCGCCGATGCTGATGATGTAATTGCCGTGGTTGTTGAAATTCGGCGTAACCGGCAGCTTATAGGCTTTCTGCTCGGTCAGAAACCATACTTTGTCTTGCGTAACGCTGCGCGTTAAAGGTGCGCCGCGTTCCCGCCAATCGGGGAAAAGTTCGCCCAGCGCCAGCGGATCGATGACCGCGCCCGACATGGTGTGCGCGCCGACTTCCGAGCCTTTTTCCACCACGCAGACGCTGATGTCGCGCCCCGCCGCTTCGGCCAGCTGCTTGAGCCTGATGGCCGCACTCAAACCGGATGGGCCTGCGCCGACCACCACCACATCATACTGCATGCTGTCGCGCCCGATATTCTCTGTCATGACGGTTCCTATTTAATCTTTTTGTATTTAAAGCAAATCTTGAAATTATACCGTAAGATGGTTTGCGCTACCAAACGGCTCGCCTATGCCACAAAAAAGCCGTCTGAAAACAGCTGTTTTCAGACGGCTTTTGACTTCATATCCGCACCATTAGCGGGCAGAAGCGACAGGCTCGGCCGCATCGCTGCTCAGGCGCTTCATGCCGCCGCCGAGGGCTTTATACAGGTCGGCCATGTTTTCCAGACGGGTGAGCTGGGTGGCCAGTACCTGTGTATCGGCGGCATAGCTGCTGCGCTCGGCATCCAGCAAGTCCAGGGCGCTGGAGACGCCGTGTTTGTAGCGCAGGTTAACCAAGCGCAGCGCATCGGCATAGGCGCGCGACTGCTTGCTTAAAGCGGCATAGCTTTTATCCAGCTGCTCGCGTGCCACCAAGGCATTAGATACGTCTTGGAAGGCGGACTGCACGGCTGCTTCATAGGCAACGATTTGCGCTTGCTGGCGCAGCTTGGCTACATCCAGATTGGCTTGGGTCGTGCCCCAGTTGAAAATCGGCACGCTGACGGACGGGCCGAACGACCAGACGCGGTTCGGGCCTTTAAACAGGTTGCTGAAATCTGCCGAAGCAAAGCCCAGCGAGCCGATTAAGTTGATGCTGGGGAAAAACGCCGCACGCGCCGCGCCGATATTGGCGTTGGCCTGTTTCAGGGCGAATTCTGCCGCACGCACGTCGGGGCGGTTGAGCAATACTTCGGAGCTCAAGCCCGCAGGCAGACGGCTGATTTTAAACTGGCGGCTCAAAGGCAGACCTTGCGGCAAGTCTTCGGGCAGCGGCTGGTTGATTAATACGGCCAAGGCGTTACGGGCGGTTTCACGCGCGCGCACGGCGTTTTCATAATCGGCTTTGGCCGCTTCGATTAAGGCTTCCTGTTGGCGCAAATCGACGGCGGAAATCACGCCGGCTTTATGGCGCAGCTGGGATAAGCCGTAAGTGGCTTCGCGGGTTGCCAATACGCGCTGCGCCAGTGCCATGGCTTCTTCGGCGTAACGCTCGTTGAAATAGGCTTTGGCAACCGATGCCACCAAAGTCAGATGCGCGGCATCACGGTTGGCGGCGCTGTTGAAATAGCCCTGCAGGGCGGCTTCGCTGCTGCTGCGTACGCGGCCGAACAAATCCAGCTCATAGGCGGCTACGCCCAAGCCCACGCTGTAAGACTCGCCGATGCGGGCGTTACCGGTACCGCTCAAATCGGCTGCGGTACGCGCACGGTTGCCGCTGCCTGTGCCGGTCACGCTCGGCAACAGATTGTTGCGCTCAATCATGTATTGCTTGCGGTAGATTTCGGCATTCAATACGGCGCTGCGCAAATCGGTGTTGCGTTCCAGCGCGATATCGATTAAGCGGTGCAGGCGCGGGTCGGCGAAATAGTCCTGCCAGCCCAAAGAGGCGGCCTGAATGCCCGGCCCGGCGGTGTCGTATTTAAACGTGTCGGCCACGGCGACCTTGGGCTGCTCGTATTTGGGCATCAGGGTACAGGCCGATAATACGGCGGCGGCCAGGATGCCTGCTGCCGACTTGAAATTTACATGTTTCATGTTGTGTCCTTGAGGCCGTCTGAAAAACCCGTACGGGCATTTTTCAGACGGCCTTTGCTTGCTTAATGCTTAATTTGATCCTTGCCGCCGGATACGACCGCTTCATGTGCGGCGTGTTCCTGCTGGGCGATTTCCATTTCATGCTGCGAAGGCTTGAAGAACTTACGCACCACGACATAGAACATCGGCACGAGGAATACGGCGAGGAACGTACCCACCAGCATACCCCAGAATACCGCCGTACCGATGGCGCGCTGGCTCGCGGAGCTTGCGCCGGAGGCGATATACATCGGCACCACGCCCAGAATAAAGGCAAACGAGGTCATCAAAATCGGGCGGAAACGCAGGTGTGCGGCTTCGATGGCCGACTCCAGCGCACTCTTGCCCTGCGACTGCAGATCCTTGGCAAACTCGATAATCAAAATCGCGTTTTTCGCACTCAAGCCCATCACCGTCACCATACCGATGGTGAAGTAGATGTCGCGCGAATTGCCGTGCAGCAGTGCGCCGGTGTCCACACCCAAAATACCCAAAGGCACCACCAAAATCACCGCCAGCGGAATCGACCAGCTCTCATACAGCGCAGCCAGTGCCAGGAATACGGCAATACCCGCCAAAGCGTAAATCATGTTGGTTTGCGAAGAGCCTTTGGCTTCCTCGCGGGATTGGCCGTCCCATTCCAGGCTGTAACCGCCGCCCAGCTCGTCCACCATCTTCTGCACTTCGGCCATGGCGTCACCCGTGGATTTGCCCGCAGCCGGTGCGCCGGTAATCGGCATGGCCGGGTAGCCGTTGAAGCGTTGGCTCTGCTCTACGCCGGTCTGCCAGGAAACGCTGGCGATGGTGGAGAGCGGCACGGCTGTGCCCGCGCTGTTGGGCACGGTCAGTTTCAGGATATCTTCGGGCTGCATACGCGCATTGGCGGAGGATTGCACAATCACGCGTTGCAGACGGCCTGCGTTCGGGAAGTCGTTGACGTAAGACGAACCCAAAGCCGTACCCAGCACGCTGTTGATGCTGGCAAAGCTGATGCCTTGCGCTGCGGCGGCTTCGCGGTCGATGCTGATTTTCAGCTGCGGTGCGTCTTCCAAGCCGCTGGCGCGGACGTTGGTCGGGTCGAACATGGCCGCGTTTTGGCGCATTTTGCCGATCAGCTCCTCGCGTTTGGCCAACAATGCGGCGTGGCCGTTGTTGTTGCGGTCCTGCAGGTAGAAAGAGAAGCCGGAATCGTTACCCAATTCCATAATCGGCGGCGGGTTGATGGCGATGGCGAAACCGTCTTTCACCGAGCCCATCAGCGCGCCGGTCAGCTTGCCGGCCACAGATTCCGCGTCGCTGCCCGGGGCTTTGCGCTCCGACCAGTCTTTCAGCATGGCAAAACCCATCGCCATATTCTGACCCGAACCGGAGAAGCTGAAGCCGGAAATGGTCAGGATGTTTTCCACTTCGGGCATGGAGGTGGCGATATTGGTCAGCGTAGCCAGCGTGTTTTCGGTACGCTCTTTGCTCGCACCGGCCGGCAGCTGCACCGACACCATCACAAAACCTTGGTCTTCGTTTGGCAGAAAAGAGGTGGGCAGGCGGCTCATTGCGAAAAACGCCACCGCACCCAAAGCCGCGTAAATCGCAAACATACGGCCGACTTTGCGCAAACCGCGCGCTACGAAGCCTTCGTATTTTTTCGCGCCTTTGTTGAAATTGCGGTTGAACCAGCCGAAGAAGCCTTTTTTCTCCTCATGGTGGCCTTTGGGAATCGGCTTGAGCATGGTGGCGCACAAAGCCGGGGTCAGCGTCAGTGCCAGGAAGGCGGAAAACGCAATCGCCAAAGCCATCGTCAGCGCAAACTGGCGGTAAATATTGCCGCTGGCGCCGCTGAGCATGGAAAGCGGTACGAATACCGAAATCAATACGGCGGTAATACCGATGACTGCGCCGGAAATCTGACCCATGGCCTTCTGGGTAGCCTGCTTCGGCGGCAGCCCTTCTTCGGCCATAATCCGCTCGACGTTTTCCACCACTACAATCGCGTCATCGACCACGATACCGATTACCAGTACCATGGCAAACATGGTCATCACGTTAATCGACATGCCCAGATACGAAATGGCGGCAAACGCGCCCAACAGCGAAATCGGCACCACAATCGTCGGAATCAGCGTATAGCGGATGTTTTGCAGGAATACAAACATCACGATAAACACCAGCACAATCGCTTCCAAGAGCGTGTGAATCACTTTCTCAATCGACAACGCCACGAAAGTGGAAGTGTCGTAAGGCGTACTCCAAGTCACGCCCTCGGGGAAGTATTTTTCCATCTCGGCCATACGGGTTTTGATTTCCGCTGCGGCGGCCATCGCGTTACCCGTGGCGGAGAGCGACACGCCCATGCCGACGGTCGGCTTGCCGTTCAGGCGCGTACCCGACATATAGCTTTCGCTGCCCAAAGACACTTCGGCCACATCCTTCAGATACACGTTGGCACCGGAGCCGGTAGAGCGCACGATGATGTTGCCGAATTCTTCAGCCGTGCTCAGCTGGCCTTGCGCGCTGACGGTCGCCGTAATGGTCTGCCCCTGCACTGCGGGCAGCGCGCCGATGGAGCCGGCGGAAATCTGCGCGTTTTGCGCCTGAATGGCCGCATTCACATCGGCAAACGACAGGTTGTAGTTTTGCAGCTTGGCCGGATCGACCCATACGCGCATAGCGCGTTGCGAACCGAACAGGTTCACGTTACCCACGCCGTCAACCTGTTGCAGTTGCGGCACGATGTTGCGCTGGGCATAGTCGGCCATCTCCTCGGTGGATTTGGTATCGGAAGACAACATCACCACCATCAGGAAGTTGGAACGCGCCTTCGACACAATCACACCGTTTTGCTGCACGGTAGAAGGCAGCAAAGCCGTCACCTCGGAGAGCTTGTTTTGCACGTTTACCTGCGCCAAATCCTCATTGGTGTCGGGCGTAAAGGTCAGCGTTACCGTACCCGAGCCGCTGGAGTCGGCGGAGGTGGTCATGTAGTCCAAGCCGTCCACGCCGTACATATTGCGCTCGATGACCGCCAATACGCTGTCTTCCATCACCTGCGCGGAAGCACCCGGATAAGTCGCCGTCAGCGTAATGGTGGGCGACGCCACCGAAGGATATTGGGAAATCGGCAGGTTTTTAATGCCGATAACCCCTGCAATCATAATAAAGATTGCAATCACCCATGCAAAGATGGGCCGGTTGATAAAAAATTGAGCCATGTCTCGTTAATCCTTACTTCTGTTCCGAAGCAGCTTCTGAAGCGGCGGCGGATGCCGGGGCCGTCTGAACATCGGCTGCGGAGGCGGCTTCGTCGGCAGGTGCCTGTTGCGCCGCTGCCGCAGTTTCAGACGGCGGCGTCCATTCTTTCGGCGTGACCTTTTTCGCACCGGTCATGCCCGCAATCATCGTACCGTCCACAATCACCTTGTCGCCCTCTTGCAGGCCGTCTGTAATAATCCAGTTACTGCCCTGCTGCTGCGCCACGGTCACCACGCGCGGCTCCATACCGCCCTGCGCGTTGACAATCAATACCGTGTCCTTGTCGCCGCGCGTAACCGCCTGCTGCGGCACCACATAAGCATTGGCCACATCGGCCTGATTCATCAATACGCGCACATACAGACCCGGCAACAAGACATTGTCGTCATTCGGAATGGCCGCACGCAGGGTCACCTGACCGGTGGATTCGTTTACCGACGGATCGGCAAACAGCAGGCGGCCTTTCTGACCGTAAACCGTGCCGTCTTCAAATTTGATGTCCACCGCGATACCGCCGTTGACCGCCTGCAGCTTGCCGTCGGCCACAGCCTGGCGCAGCTTCATAATATCGGTGGCCGACTGGGTCACGTTTACATACATCGGATTGGTCTGCTGGATGGTCGCCAGCACAGTCGTATCGCCCGCGCTGACCAGCGTACCTTCGGAAACGTTAGACTGGCCGATAAAGCCGGAAATCGGCGCGGTAATACGGCTGCGGTTCAGGCTGATACCCGCGCTCTTGATGGCTGCTTTGGCCGCTTTCACGCCCGCTTCCGCCGAACGCTTGGCCGTTACCGCCGCATCGTATTCCAAGCGGCTGATGGCATCGGCATCCACCAAAGGCTTATAGCGCGACAAATCGGCATTGGCTTTGGCCAGCGAAGCCTCAGCGGAAGCCAGGTTCGCACGCGCACTTTCCAGCTCCGCCTGATAAGTCGAGCTGTCGATTTGATACAGCGGCTGGCCGGCGCGGACATAGCTGCCCTCTTGGAACAGGCGTTTTTCGATAATGCCGCCGACCTGGGCGCGCACCTCGGCCTTGCGTACCGACTCCAAGCGGCCCGGCAGCTCGGTGGTCAGCGCAACGGTTTGCGGATAAACGGTGACCACGCCGACTTCCGGCGCGTGTTCCTGCTGCTGCCCGGCGGCCTGCTGCTGCGCGGCGGCATCCGAACCTTTTCCGCACGCAGACAATGCCAGGGCAGTGGCGGCGGCTACGGCTGCCAAACGCAGCACTTTAGAGGGATGAAGTGTCATGACGATTCCTGTCTTCATATTCAATGTAAGGGATTTCACAAAACGGTTTGTAAACTTATTACATATTTTCAAAACGTAAACAGGCCTGCGCCCTTACCCCGTTCAGGGCAAAGAAGCAGGCAGTCAACGGTCGAAGCCGCGTAACATTTTGATAAATGATGTGTGTTTTCGGGTTCGCATTATACATACACTATTGCATGGAATGAAGTAATTTTTTATAATTCCGTTATATTTTTACATTTATCTTTTTTATATCCGACAGGCGCGCCATGAGAAAAACCAAAACAGAGGCTTTAAAAACCAAAGAGCACTTGATGCTGGCAGCTTTGGATACCTTCCACCAACGCGGCGTAGCGCGCTCTTCGCTCAACGAAATCGCCCAATCCGCCGGCGTCACGCGCGGCGCGCTCTATTGGCATTTCCGCAATAAAGAAGATTTGTTCGACAGCCTGTTCCAACGCGTCTGCAACGACATCGAAGAATGCATCCAGCACGATTTGGAATGCAGCGACGGCGACCACCTGGCCGCCTTCCGCCTGATGCTGCTAAAATTTTTCGAGCGCATCGAAAACAACAGCATCCATAATAAGTTTTACACCGTATTGTTTATCAAATGCGAGCACACCGAGCAGAATGCGGCTATTGTTGCTCTGATGGAAAAATACCGCCTGCTCTGGCGCGAAAAGCTGAACACCATTCTGCAAAACTGCATCGCCCAACAATCCCTGCCGACCGATTTGGATACGGAAACCACCATCATCTACCTCAAATCCACGGTGGACGGTCTGATTAACCAATGGCTCTCCTCCCCCGTCGGCTTCGAGCTCAACCAAGTTGCCCCGCGCGTCATCGATATCGCGCTGGATAATCTGAAACAGCATACTTTGCTGCGAAAAGCCGTCTGAAAAATACTGCCTTACGCAGACATTTCACAAACCCGAAAACAAAAAAAGCCGTCTGAAAATTCAGACGGCTTTTTCTATCCGACTAGATTAACGCGGTAATTCACCACTCTTAATCTTCTGCTTAAAGTCTTTGGTTTCGCTGACAATCACCTTAGCCAGCAGCAGCAAGGCAATCAAGTTCGGCAGTGCCATCAGGCCGTTGAAGGTATCGGATGCCAGCCATACCAAATCCAGGCTCAATACCGTACCCAACATCACGGAGGCGACGTAGAACAAACGGTACACATTGGCAAAGCCTTCACCGAATACATAAGTCGCACATTTCTCGCCGTAGTAACACCAGCCCAAAATGGTAGAGTAAGCGAAGAAAATCAAACCGATGGTGACCACCAGCCCGCCGATGCCCGGCAGCAGCTTGTCGAAGGTAACGGTGGTCAGCGCCGCGCCGCTCAATTCAGGCTTCACAAATTCGCCGCCCGCACCCAGCAAGCCCATCACCAATACGATACCGGTAATCGAACATACCACGATGGTATCCAAAAACGTACCGGTCATCGATACCAATGCCTGACGCACAGGGTGGTCGGTTTTGGCCGCAGCCGCCGCAATCGGCGCAGAGCCCATACCGGCTTCGTTGGAGAACACGCCGCGTGCCACACCGTAGCGGATAACCGCGCCCAATGCGCCGCCTGCGGCAGCCTGGCCGGTAAACGCGTCAGAGAAAATCAGGTTAACGGCCGGGGCAACCATATCCAAGTTAAAGGCAATAATCGCCAAACCGCCCAATACATACATCACCGCCATCACAGGCACGATGAACGAAGCCGCTTTTGCAATGCCGCGGATGCCGCCCAATACCACAATCGCGGTAAACACGGTCAGCACCACACCGGTGTAGGCGCCGGCAATGCCGAAGCTGGTTTCCACCGCCTGCGCGACCGAGTTGGACTGCACCGAGCTGCCGATGCCGAATGATGCAAACGTGCCGAACAACGCGAAAGCATACGCCATCCATTTCCAGTTTTTACCCAAGCCGTTTTGAATGTAATACATCGGGCCGCCCGACATTTCGCCGCGCTTGTTGGTGACGCGGTATTTCACCGCCAGCACGCCCTCGCCGTATTTGGTGGCCATACCGAAAATAGCGGTAATCCACATCCAGAACACCGCGCCCGGGCCGCCGACCACAACCGCAGTCGCCACGCCGGCGATGTTACCCGTACCGATAGTAGCCGAAAGCGCCGTCATCAACGCGCCGAAGTGGGAAATATCGCCCTCTTCTTTGCCGTTGTCCGGCCGTTTGTGGCTCGGCATAAACGCCTGCTTGAGCGCATAGCCCAGCATGCTGAACTGCAAGCCTTTCAGCAGAAAAGTCAAAACCACGCCCGTGCCGACAATCAGCACCAGCATCGGCGGGCCCCATACCCAGCCGCTCACAACGTCGAAGAATGATTTTAACGACTCCATTATTCTCTCCTGGTTTGCTTCTAATATGTTTGCATTTCAGCATAAGGCGTTAAAAAATGCAATGGAATAGTAAGCATCAAAACGCACCGCAAGCCGATTTTGCATAAAAATTTCAATAATCATTTGAAAATTAAAAATAAATAATTTTTCAAAATCCCAACATACGGCGCACACTCCTCAAAATAATCGGCAAATTGTAAGCAATATACGCAAACAGGCCGTCTGAAAAACGCTTTTTCAGACGGCCTGTTTCTTTGCAAAAAACCGAAACGCTCAGCGACGTCATTCCCGCGCAGGCAGGAATCCACCGATGGAATAACATAACTTATTTTAAAACAAAATGTTGCTTAATATTTGAAGTGGATTCCCGCCTGCGCGGGGGGGAGCGAAGCGGACTTGCGTAGCTAATGACGGCAATCAGGATTTCCGTTAGAAGTTTTACGATATCGTTATAGTCAGCCTCACCCCAGCATCCACCCCGCCAGCCCCAATACCGCCAAGCTCATCAGCGCGGCAATCAAATCGTCCAGCATAATGCCCAAACCGCCGTGGATGCGGGCATCAAACCACTTAATCGGCCACGGTTTGAGCGCGTCAAACAAACGGAATACCGCAAACGCGGCCAGCCACCAGCCCCAGCTAAGCGGTACAAACGCCAGCACCAGCAGCATGGCGACGATTTCGTCCCACACAATACCGCCGTAATCCTGCACGCCCAACGCCCGCTCGGCTTCATTGCAGATGCGGATGCCCCATACAAACAATACGGCGCACAGCAGCGCCATCGGCCAGCCGCCCAGCCCCACGCCGTGCAATATCCAGGCCAGCGGCAGCGCGGGCAGCGTGCCGAACGTGCCCGGTGCGACGGGTGCCAGCCCGCTGCCGAAGCCGAATGCCAAAAAACACAGCGGCCGCTGCCGCAGCCAATGCCAATCAGGTTTAAAGTCAGCCAAAATGATCAAACCCCAAAGAAGTCAAAGTAATGTCTTGATGCGCGGCATCCACAATCTGCAAACCGCCGCTGCCGTTTATCCGCCCGACCCGCGTCACCTGCGTGCCCGCAGCTTCCGCCGCCACCGATACCGCTTCCCGATGCTCGGGCGCGGCGGTAAACACCAGCTCGTAATCATCGCCGCCCGCCAAAGTATAGGCCAGCCACTGCGCCCTGCCCAAATGCTGCTTCAAGGCCGGCAGCGTCGGCAGACTGTCCGCCCACAGCTCCGCACCCACGCCCGAAGCCTTCAAAATATGGCCGATGTCCTGCGCCAGGCCGTCTGAAATATCCTGCGCGGCACGGGCAACAGGCAACAGCGCCCGCCCCAAAGCCACGCGCGGTATCGGACGCAGCAGCGCGGCTTCGCACTCGGGCGCGGCTTCGGGCGGCAGCACGCAGTTTTTCAGACGGCTGTTTAAGGCCGCCGCCGCCAAACCCACCCGGCCCGACACCCAAATATCGTCTCCTACCTGCGCCGCATCACGCCGCAGCCCCTGCCCTTGCGGCAGCTCGCCGATAATGGTGACGTTAAACACCAAATCGCCGCGCGTGGTATCGCCGCCGATTAAGGCCACGCCGTGTTGCGCTGCCAATGCAAACAGGCTGTCGCAAAAGTGCGCCAGCCACGCTTCGTCCAACTCGGGCAGCGCCGCACTCAGCAACACCCAGCGCGGGCGCGCGCCCATTGCCGCCATATCGGAAAGGTTGACGGCCAACACTTTCCAAGCCAAATCTTCCGGCGCAACATCAGCAAAAAAATGCCGACCCTTCAGCAACATATCACTGCTGAAACACAAATCGTATCCCGGCTGCGGCCGCACGATGGCGGCATCATCACCTATGCCCAGCACCACATCACTGTCCGACGGCTGCCGCTGCAGATAGCGCCGGATAAAGTCAAATTCGTTCATGATACGCCCTCCGTATGCCTGCGGCGCAGCCGCTGATGCAGCGCAGGCCGTCTGAAAAACGTGTTTTCAGACGGCCTGTATCGGTATGCTGTTACTCTTCCGGCAGCTTGGTGATTTTCACCCGCTCGATGCGCTGCCCTTCTTTTTCGATGACTTCAAAGCGCCAGCCGTGGTAATCGGCAAAATCGCCGACATCGGGGATGCTTTGCAGCTCTTCCATAATCAGGCCGGCGACGGTGTGGAAGTCGGCGTCCTCGCCCTGCGGCGGCAGGTTCAGCTGCGGCATCAGCTCGACGTATTCCAGCGCGCCGTCCACCGTCAGGCTTTGGTCTTCGTTTTCCTGCACGGCCGATTCTTCCTCGCGCTCGAATTCTTCCGGAAACTCGCCGGCGATGCTTTCAAACAAATCTTTCATGGTTACCATGCCCAAAACCGCGCCGAATTCATCCACCACCAGCGCGTAATCGGCGCTGCTTTGGCGGAACAGTTCAATCGCGTTGAGCGCGGTGGTGCTGTCGGGCAGCACCAGCGGCTGGCGCAAGGCCGTCTGAATATTCATCTCGCCGCTGCTTAAAAACTGCGCCAGCAAGTCTTTTTTGTTCACATAGCCCAAAGGCTCGTCCACCCCGGCTTTGCCCACCACCAGCAGGCGGCTGAACGGTGTGTTTTGCAGCTGGGCATTTTGCTCTTCTTTGCTTTGGGAAATATCCAGCCGCTCGATGTCGCGGCGCGGAATCATCACGCCCATAATCGGCCGCTCGGCCAGAGTCAGCACGCTGCGGATCATGGATTTTTCGTTTTCCTCAAAATGCGCGTCGTCGGCGGCTTCATTGCCCGCTTTGGCCAGCACGCTTTCGCGGATGCCCATCATGCCGAGCACGTTTTCGGCGGTGCGTTTGCGCCACGAGCTGCTGATGTAGTCGTTTTTGCGGCTGTTTTTCTGCGATACCTGATTGAACACTTCAATCAAAATCGAGAAACCGATAGCGGCATACAGATAGCCTTTCGGGATATGGAAGTGGAAGGCTTCGGCCAGCAGACTGAAACCGATCATCAGCAGGAAGCCCAGGCAGAGCATTACCACGGTCGGGTGTTTGTCCACAAACGCCGTGAGCGGTTTGCTGGCGGTAATCATCACCGCCATTGCCACGGCCACCGCCGCCATCGCAACCACGATGTGGTCCACCATTGCCACGGCGGTAATCACCGAGTCGATGGAGAACACGGCATCCAAAATCAAAATCTGCAACACCACGCCCCAAAACGGCGCGTGTTTTTTATGGTTGTCGGCCACGGCAAATTGGTTGTGCCCTTCCAAACGCTCATGCAGCTCGGTGGTGGCCTTATACAGCAGGAAGATACCGCCGGCAAACATAATCAAATCTTTGCCCGATACGCTCAAGCTGCCCAAATGGAACAGCGGCTGCGTCAGCGTCATAATGTGCGCCATAAAGCCCAGCATGATGATGCGGATCAGCACCGCCAGCCCCAAGCCGACAATCCGCGCCTTATCGCGCAGCGCGGGCTTGACCTTGTTGGCCAAAATCGCTACAAACACCAAGTTGTCGATACCCAAAACCACTTCAAGTATCAGCAGCGTTACAAAGCCAATCCAGGTATGCGGATCGGCCAACCAACTGAAATCCATTTTACTTTCCTATAAACGTGAAAAAGCAGCCTGACGGTCGGTGGCGTCGGGCTGCCGGAAATCGGGCATATGCGTAGGGCTTTGTATCAAACTACTCTGCTCTGCGTCTTTCATAAAAGGAATATGCCCTGTAATCATAACGCGTTAAGTGTAACAGCTTCGCGGCAATCTGGCAAAGGCCGTCTGAAAATGCGTCCGCATACTTCAATTGATGCCTTTTTTCAGACGGCCCGGGTTCACATTTCCCTAAAACTGCTTGGAAATATCGATAAACACCTTATGCTCGGCAAAGCGGTAGTAGAAATGGTTGCTGCCCACGCGCGTCCATGTCCAGTTCACACGCGGGGTCAGCCCTTTCCATGACAATTTGGGATGCGATACCGACAGGCGCGTGAAATATTCCGGGTGCTCCGCTACTAATTCACGCAGCTGCCGCACAGCGGCTTTATCGTCCCGGTCTGCCTGCGCCAACACGGCTTGGGTATAGCGCGCCAATACCGTATCTTGGTTCTGCTCGGGTAGGCAGGCCATTGTTTTGAAAATCTTTTATTCGGGCAAATTTTCTTTATCTTTGCTGTATTAAAAATGCAACACCGTTTACGACACGCATAAAAAAGCCGCCCTTTTCAGACGGCCGATACGAAAAAGACCGCTTCATGCGGTCTCATCAACATTTTATATTTTGGGGTGCGTGGTGCCCGGAGCCGGAATCGAACCGGCACGGGGTGTTTAGCCCCGACGGATTTTAAGTCCGTTGTGTCTACCTATTTCACCATCCGGGCTCTTGCTTTTCCCAGTCGAAAAACAAGCAAACTGGAGGCGGGGGCGCGGATTTGAACCGGCCTGCATAAAGGTTGCACCCCTTATGGCATAAACACTCTGCCACCCCGCCGTGAGAAAGTGGAGGCGAGAGTCGGAATCGAACCGGCGTCGACGGATTTGCAATCCGCTGCATAACCACTTTGCTATCTCGCCAAACTGAAAGCTGCTTTACGGATAAAGCATGCTGCTGACTTGGAGCGGGAAACGAGTCTCGAACTCGCGACCTCAACCTTGGCAAGGTTGCGCTCTACCAACTGAGCTATTCCCGCGTGTGCAAATGCCGGGCTAATGGAGCGGGAAACGAGTCTCGAACTCGCGACCTCAACCTTGGCAAGGTTGCGCTCTACCAACTGAGCTATTCCCGCATTAGGATGACATTTGACGATAAACTGGAGCGGGAAACGAGTCTCGAACTCGCGACCTCAACCTTGGCAAGGTTGCGCTCTACCAACTGAGCTATTCCCGCATTAGGGCTGTCGAATTCCGGATGGAGCGGGAAACGAGTCTCGAACTCGCGACCTCAACCTTGGCAAGGTTGCGCTCTACCAACTGAGCTATTCCCGCCCGGATTCAATCTCAATTACTTCTGCGAAGTAACGAAGCGGCTATTATTATGGATTTGCCTGAACACGTCAAGCACTTTATGGCACTTTTTTGAAAATTTCTCAATTAAATTCTTTCCAGGCCATTTTGAGATAGTAAAACATCGACCAGATGGTCAATACGGATGCGATAAACATCAATATGTTACCGATCAGCACCAAATCGAAGCCGTAAAAATCTTCCAAACCGGCCAAAAGCAGTAAAATAGCCACCATCTGCGCGGCGGTTTTCAGCTTGCCTATGGTGGCCACGGCCACGCTGCTGCGCTTGCCCATCTGCGCCATCCATTCGCGCAGAGCTGAGATGGTAATTTCCCGCCCGATGATAATCATGGCGAAAATAACATAGGTGCGGTTCAGGCTGACCAGCAGCAGCAGCGCCACCGCCACCATCAGCTTGTCGGCCACGGGGTCGAGAAACGCGCCGAAGTCGGACGTCTGCTTCCACAGCCGCGCCAAAAATCCGTCGAACCAATCGGTGACCGCCGCTATGGCAAAAATCGCGGCGGCCAGCCAGTTGACGGTTTGCGTATCCACCCAGCCTGCGGGCAGATAAAACAGGGCGGTAAAGACCGGTATCAGCAAAACGCGCAGCCAAGTCAGCAAGATGGGGATGTTGCAAGGCATGGTATGACCTTTTATCGAAAGGCGGCCGAAACGGCGCCGCAAAACCGGTTTGATTATAACGGATTTATCCGGCGCTCGGAAACCGCCCGATGCCGTCTGAAAAATGCACCTATTTATATTGAACATATAACGCAGCAAAGCGCACACGCCGTATGCTTTATCTTGTCCGACTATATACGGCGGCAGGCGGTATGCTCGCCCGCTTCCCGCCGACGCGCGGCCGCAGCAGTGTCGCAGCGGTAAATTCCGCCCGCTCCGTCTGCCCACAGCGCCGCTGCGCCGTTTTCAGACGGCAAGGCATACAGATAATGGCGCGTCCGCCCGCCGTCCGACACTAACTCGACTTCGTAGCGGTAGCGGCTGCCTGCGGGCGATGCGGCCTGCAGGCTTGCGGCCAGCGACTGCATACGCGCATCCCATTCGGCTGCGGTTTGCGACGGCTCGCGCAGGCGCATGGCGGCTACCGACTGGTTCAAACTGCCCAAATCCAACGCAGCCTGCGCTTCATAGCCTTTATTGATATGGCTTTGATAGCTCTGCACGGCAAATACGGCCAGCAGGCCGACGATGGCTAAAGCCAGCAGCATTTCCACCAAAGTAAAGCCTTGCACGCCGAATTTAGTTGCCCGCATTTGCGCCCACCCTTACATACGATTGCACCACCACCGCCGTATTGGCAATCCTGCCCCGGCCTTGCGCGCTGACCCGATAAACGGCTTCGCCGGTTTCGGCATCAAAGCGGATAAACTCAATCAGATAGCGCGGGTCTTTATTGGTATTCAAGCCGCCGACATTATATCTTCGACTGCGGTTATCCAAACACAAGGCATTACCGCAGCGGCGCGATACAGCGGGTACGGTCGGCGCGCCTTCAATCACAATATCGTTTCTGCCCGCAGGCGCGGACGAGCCGACTGCGGTACACAATCCGTCCGCACAATCGGCGGTAAAAACCGCCCCTTCCCTATCCAGGGTGACCGCCCGCCGCTCACCCTCACGCAAAGCGGCTTCGGCCAAAGAAGCGGCGAATTTCCGGTCGGCATCGTTGGCACTGATGCGCTGCTCCGTGTTGTAGGACTGCACGGCAGCCACCACAAACAGAGCCACCACCATCATCACCGCCAACACCATAAACAGCACAAAACCCTGCTGCCGCTGCGGGGCATTTACCAGACGCGGTTGGCGCATGCATTCCCTCCTTTGATGCCGACTTCGATGGCGGGCACATCTACTATACCTATACCGCCCGCTTCCGAGGCGATATTGCCGCCGTTAAGGCTGATGCGTATCAGCGCGGGCGTGCGCGCCGGGTTGGCCGTGGCCGTATAAACGAATGTTTCGCTCGGATTGCTGCCTGCGGGGCAGTTTTCCACATACAGATAAGCTAGCGACCATGATGCCGCATTGGCGACCAAAAGCTGCGGGCTGCCCCAGCGGCCGTTGTCGTCCAAGCCGAAGCGGTACAGCCCCTGCTCGCCGTTCAGGCTGCCCACCGCATAAGCAGCGGGGGTATAGCGCATCACCGATACTTCGCCGTCGGCGCGTGTGTCCGCCAATCTTAAAGCCGCGCGGATTGCCGCAGCATTCGGCAGATTTTCAGACGGCCTGAACAGATAGCGGCAGCTGCTGTACAGCGCCGCGCCCGCCGCAACATCTTGGCCGGGCGCATACAGCGTGCCCGAAGGTGTGCCGTATTGGAACACCAGCACGCTGCCCGACGAGCTGAAGCCGCTGATGCCCAAGGCCGCCGCGCTGCCCAATACCTTAACGGGCTGCACGCCCGCCTGCCCTGCCGCCGTTAAGGCTTGGGCATGATCGGGCGCGCTGTCTTCCAGCACATCGCCGCGTACGGCTTTGGCGGTATCGAAGCAGCCGAACGCGCCGGCCTGCCGTGCGTCCTGCGCCAGCAAAGCCGCCGCGCGGCGCACATCCTGCTGCACCGCCGCGCGCGCATTGGCCGCCTGGTTCATATTCCGCATGGCGGTATAGCCCGATGTAGCCGCCACCAGCACAATCATGCCCAGTGCGCCGGCCACCAGAAATTCCATCAGCGTAAAGCCGCGCGAAGCCGGTTTAGGCGGCAGATAAGTGATTTTGCGCTGCGTCATTATTCCGCCATCCTGATTTGAAACGTGTAATACGTCTGCCCGTCTGCCGAACGCAGGCCGCCCTCGGCATCCGAGCCGGGCAGCCAGGCCACTTTAATCGCTGTCATACCGGCGCGGTTGTTGCAGCGCGGATTGAACGTACCGCCGTTGAGCGTCGGCTCGTTGCCCGAGGTGTCGCGGCACACGGCGTAATACACCGTACTTTCGGGCAAAGCGGCGGCCAGGCTGTTTTGAAAACGGCATAATTGGGCGGCCGCCAGCTGCGTTTTATCCATACGCGCCGCATAATCGCCGCGACAGGCCGCCGCCCGCCCGCTGCCATAATAATGCCGGAAAGATTTGCCCGGCAGGCTGTTGCCCGCTGCGGTCAGCACGGGATTGGCCGCCATGCCCGCCGACAGGTTTTGCACAATCAGCGAAACGGCGCTTTCGCCCTCGGCCTCGCGCACGCCCGACACCGCCCGGGTTTGTACCGACAGCAAAGCCAATACGCCGATCAGCAAAATGGCGGAAGCCACCAGCACTTCAATCAGCGTCACGCCCTGCTGGCGTTTTTTCAGACGGCCTGCCGCCGCTTTTCCGCTTGGATTGGCCATTCGCGCCCTCGTTCTTTATCAATCGGGATGGCGGCAGATGGCACGCTCATCGTTTTTCGCACACACTTCCGCACGCCCGCCCGCGTCTATCACCACCACCGCCGAGCGCGCCGCCGCATCGCTGCCGTCGGCGCGGGCATCCGAGACAATCACGCGCAAACGCCCTGCGGCGGCCATACGCGCCTGAGCGCCCATGCGGCTGCCGTAGCCGAATGCGCCGTCGGGGTAATACGCCCACACCAAATCATCGGTATCGGCGCAGCTGCCGCCCGCGCTGCAGCTTTGGTAGCGGTAGGTATTTTTCGGCGCTTCGCCCTGCGTGAGATTGGCGTTTAAAATCACCGTGCGCAGGGAAAGGTCGCGGGTATCGTCGTCATACAGACGGTTTTGGTTGGCATCGGCAAAAGCCGTCAGCCCCTGCGCTCTGTTTTCGGCGCGGCAATGGCCTTGCGCCCGCCCGTCCACGCGGATTTGCGCCGGGCAGACATACACCGTTAAATTGAGCCGCGCCGCTTCGCCCCGCGCATACTGCAGCAGGTTCGCCAGCTGCTGCGCCTGATTGGCCGCACGCGCCTTCGCCCGCCAGCCGCCCAGATTGGGCAGGGCAATGGCGGCAGCCACGGCAGACAACACCAGCACCAGCAGCATTTCGATAAAGGTAAAACCTTTGCTATCGGGCATCATTTTCAGACGGCCTTATCATGGTGGTTGAACACGAAATCAGCCCCTTGCCGCACAATCCGCTTAATCTTCCATCAGGGCGGATTCGGGAATATAGGCCGCGTTGTCGAATTTGGTAAACTGCCCCATCCAGGTCAAGAACACTTTGCCGGTCGGGCCGTTACGGTGTTTGCCGATGATACATTCGGCCAAACCTTTTACGGGCGATTCGGGGTTGTAGTATTCGTCGCGGTACATAAACATAATCAGGTCGGCATCCTGCTCGATGGCGCCCGATTCGCGCAAGTCCGACATCATCGGCCGCTTGTCGGTACGCTGCTCTACGGTACGGCTCAGCTGCGACAGCGCAATCACGGGCACTTGCAGCTCCTTAGCCAAAGCCTTGAGCGAGCGGGAAATTTCGCCCAATTCGGACGCGCGGTTGTCGCTGCGCCCCGAGCCGGCCATCAGCTGCAGATAGTCGATGACAATCAGCCCCAGCTTGCCGTTATACTGCCGCGCCAGGCGGCGGGCGCGGGCGCGCAGCTCCAGCGCGGTCAGGCCGGGGGTTTCGTCGATATACATCGGCGCGTCAGAGAGCTTGACCACGGCGTCGTTCAGCCGCCCCCAATGCTCGTCTTCCAGACGGCCGGTTTTCAAAACATGCTGGTCGAGCCGGCCGACCGAGCCGAGCATACGCATCACCAGCTGCGCACCGCCCATCTCCATGGAAAACACCGCCACCGGCAGCTTGCCTTCTACCGCCACATATTCGGCGATATTAATGGAAAACGCGGTTTTACCCATAGACGGCCGCCCGGCCACGATAATCAAATCGCCCGGCTGCAGGCCCGATGTTTTCTTGTCCAAATCGATAAAGCCGGTCGGAATGCCTGTGACTTCATCGGGATTGTCGCGCGAGTACAGCATATCGATACGCGCCACCACTTCTTCCAAAAGCGCGGGCATTTCCAAAAAGCCCTGCTTGGATTTAGCGGTACTCTCGGCGATTTGGAACACTTTGTTTTCCGCTTCGTCCAAAAGCTGCCCCGCGTCGCGGCCTTGCGGATTGTAGGCGCTGCGGGCGATTTCCGTACCCACTTCGGCCAGCTGGCGCATGATGGAACGCTCGCGCACAATCTCGGCATAGCGGCGGATATTGGCGGCAGAAGGCGTGTTTTGCGCCAATGAAATCAGATAATCGAAGCCGCCCGCCGCTTCCAGCTCTTCATTGCGTTCCAGCGCTTCCTGCACCGTAATCACATCGGCCGGGCGGTGCTCGTTGATTAACTTGGCTATTGCGCGGAAAATCAGGCGGTGCTCGTGGCGGTAAAAATCCTCGCCGCCGAGCACATCGACGATGCGGTCAAACGCCGAATTCTCCAGCAGCAGGCCGCCCAATACCGACTGCTCCGCCTCCATCGAGTGCGGCGGCAGCGACAACGCACCGACCTCGCGGTCTTCAGACGGCATATCCGGATAATCATTCATGGCACATCTCGCAATCAGGCACACATTAAGAATGCACTATTATAGCGCAGCATAAGTTTTATTGGTTTTTTAAACTCAGCGCAGGTAAAATGGCATCTCTGCCGCCACATAAGCGGCAGCAGCAGGCCGTCTGAAAAAGCCGCACGCCTGCGCCGACAATGACGACACACAACCCATAAGGAGTGCTGAAATGGAACACCAACTGCCACAACTGCCGTATGCCCTGGACGCTCTGGAGCCGCATCTTTCCAAAGAAACTTTGGAATACCACTACGGCAAACACCACCAAACCTACATCACCAATCTGAACAACCAAATCAAAGGCACCGAGTTTGAAAACCTGTCTTTGGAAGAAATCGTGAAAAAATCTTCAGGCGGCGTATTCAACAACGCAGCGCAAACCTGGAACCACACCTTCTACTGGCTGGGCTTCACACCTAAAGGCCAAGGCAAACCTGCCGGCGACTTGGCTGCCGCCATCGATGCCAAATGGGGCAGCTTCGAAGCCTTCCAAGAAGCCTTCAACGCCTGCGCGGCCGGCACTTTCGGCTCAGGCTGGGCATGGTTGGTAAAAACCCCTGCGGGCGAATTGGATCTGGTTTCCACTTCCAACGCCGCTACCCCGCTGACTACTGACAACACCCCGCTGCTGACTTGCGACGTATGGGAACACGCCTACTACATCGACTACCGCAACAGCCGCCCGAACTACCTGAAAGGTTTCTGGGAAATCGTGAACTGGGACGAAGTAGCCAAACGCTTTGCCGCTTAATCCCCGCGATTGAACATTGAAAAAAGCCGTCTGAAAATACTGTTTTTCAGACGGCTTTTTTGCCGCAAGACTTGTCAGATAAAGCCGAAACAGGCGCAACAGCCCGCTATTTCTGCCAATACGTTTTCACATTCACAAACTCATACAGCCCGAATTCCGACAGCTCGCGCCCGTAGCCCGACGCTTTCACGCCGCCGAACGGCAGGCGCAAATCGCTGCTGGTATGGCGGTTGATAAACACCGCGCCCGCTTCGATGCGCTCCGCATACCGCCAAGCCTGCTCGGTATCCGCCGAATAAATGCACGCGCCCAATCCGAACGGCGAATCATTGGCCAGAGCCACCGCTTCCGCCGCATCGCGCGCACGCAAAATCAGTGCTACGGGGCCGAACACTTCCTCGCGGTACACACGGCAGGCCGGATTGACTTTGTCCAACACCGTTGCGGGATAAAACCAGCCCGCGCCTTCAGGAATATATCCGCCACACAAGATTTCCGCCCCCTGCTCGCGCGCGTCCTCCACCTGCGCGTGCACCTGTCGGCGCAAATCTTCGCGGTGCAGCGGCGCCAGCGTGGTGTCGGGCGATTTCGGGTCACCGCTTTTCAATTTGGCACATTCGTCCAAAAACAGTTCGATAAACGGCTCTGCCACCACTTCAGTCACAATAATGCGCTTGGCGGCGTTGCACGACTGCCCGGCATCGCGAAAACGCGAATAGCAGGCATCTTTGGCCGCCTGCGCCAAATCGGCATCGGGCATCACGATAAACGCATTGCTGCCGCCCAGCTCCAAAACGGTTTTCTTCACATGCGCCCCGGCATGGGCGGCCAACAGGCGGCCGGTGTACGTCGAGCCGGTAAACGCCAGCGCGTCGGTATGCTCGATGGCGCGTAAAGTTTCTTCATGCGCCAGCCAGGCGGGCATCATCGGCAAATCGCCGCCAATCAAATCAAACAGCGCCGCCGTGACCCTGGCCACGCTGGGCGCGGGTTTAACCACGCAGGCGTTGCCCGCGCACAAAGCCGGTACGGCAAAACGCAATACCTGCCACACCGGATAGTTCCACGGCATCACCGCCAACACCACACCCAAAGGCTCGAAGCGCACCTGGCTCAGGCTGGCTTGGGTGGCGATGGTTTTGTGCGCCAGCAGCTCGGGCGACAGGCGGACGTAATAGCGGATTAATTCCACCGATTTATTCAGTTCGGCGCGGCATTCGTGCAGGCAGCGGCCGACTTCTTCGCACACCATCTGCGCCAACACGTCTTTTTCCGCCTCCAGCCGGTCGGCAAAACGCGCCAGCAACGCCGCACGTCCGGTCACGCCCAGCGCCGCAAACTGCCGCTGCCGCGCCCGCAGCTGCGCCAAATCCGCCGCAAACTGCGGCCAGGTTTGCGCTTCGCGGCGGTAAAGCTCGCGGCCGTCGGCGGCATTCAGGCTGTGGAACATGCTTACTCCTTTTCAAAATATAATGGCCGTCTGAAAACGCTCTTCAGTGAACAGTTTTTCAGACGGCCCAATGGCGGCTCTGCGCCTTTAAGCGGCCAGCTGCGGGAAAATCGCTTTCAAACCGGCCACGATAATCTCCACCGATACCGCCGCCAGCATCATACCCATCACGCGGTTGAGAATGGTCAGCCCCGTATCGCCCAGCCATTTGCTGATTTTCGCCGAAGCCAGCAGGGTCAGGCAGCAGATGATGCTAATCAGGAAACCGGCTGCGATGATGGACACAAGGTCCCAATACGTTTTGGCTGCCGATGCGTAAATAATCACCGTCGAAATCCCGCCCGGACCAATCATCATCGGAATGGCAATCGGTACCACAGCCACAGCCATGCCGTTGTTTTTCGGCGCCGATACCGTAATGGCATTTTCCTCGCTCGTGCCCAAATCGGGCTTGGCCGGATTATCGTTGCCGCTCATCATCGAAATCGCAATCAGCAGCACCAAAATCCCGCCGCCGACCTGGAACGAGCCCACGCTAATGCCCAAAAGCTTCAGCAGAAAGCCGCCCGACACGGCAAACACAGCAATCACGATAAACACCGTCAAAGCGGCAATCTGCGCCACCCTACGCCGCTCGCGCGAGCTGTAATTGCGCGTCATATCCAAATAAATCGACAAGGCGCTGAAAGGATTAATCAGCACCATAAACGCCAGCATCAGCGTAGTAATTCCAACACCGAGTTCCATTTCCGTTCCCCGCATACCCTGCCGACAGTATGCCCGCAACCTTTCCCGTTACCCAAGAGAGCCGCGCGGCAGCCCGCAGCCCTTCCTTTTTCAGACGGCACGCACGGCGGCGCAACGCCCAAAATCACCATGCCGGCGCATGAGTTTTCAGTTATAATTCTTCGTTTCATAGAAGATGAACGCAATCATACCCCACAGCGGGGCAGATTGGCTATCAGACAAGGATTTTTTATGGCTTTAAGCTTACACGATGTGGAAAAAATCGCCCGCCTTTCCCGCCTGCGCCTGAGCGATGATGAAAAAACGCAAACCCTGCAAGAATTAAACGATATTTTCACGCTGGTTGAGAAAATGCAAACCGTCGACACCGACGGCATCGAGCCGATGGCGCACCCGCACGAAGCCGCCCTGCGCCTGCGCGAAGACAAAGTCACCGAAACCGACCGCGCCGCCGAATACCAAGCCGTCGCTCCCGAAGTACGCAACCGCCTGTATATCGTACCGCAAGTGATTGAAGAATAATTTTTCAGACGGCCTGAAACGTAGGATATCCGGCAAACCGTAGATTGGGTTGTCAAACCGATGCACTCTATCCATTCCAATCATGTATGGGTTGACAGCCCTATGTATTGCCCGTTCCCCAGGCCGTCTGAAAATAGCAGATGAAATAAAACACATACCAAGCCGCAATGCCGTCTGAAAGATAATTATGACCACCTATACCTTGAAACAAGCCTCCGAGCTGTTGCAATCCAAAAAAATCTCCGCCGTAGAACTGGCCACCGAATACCTCAACGCCATCGATACGAAAAATCCCGCCATCAACGGCTACATCACCCTAGACAAAAACCTGACAATGGCCGAAGCCCGCGCCGCCGACGCGCGCATCGCCGCAGGCAACGCCGGCGCACTGACCGGCGTACCCGTCGCCTACAAAGACATCTTCTGCCAAACCGGCTGGAAGAGCGCCTGTTCCAGCAAAATGCTCGACAACTTCGTCTCCCCCTACACCGCCACCGTCGTGCAAAACCTGCTCGACGCAGGCATGGTCACACTCGGCCGCACCAATATGGACGAATTCGCCATGGGTTCGACCAACGAAACCTCATTTTACGGCGCCACCAAAAACCCGTGGAACCTTGAAAACGTACCCGGCGGCTCCTCAGGCGGCTCCGCAGCCGTCGTCGCCGCACGTCTCGCACCCACCGCACTCGGATCCGACACCGGCGGCTCCATCCGCCAGCCCGCCTCACATTGCGGCATCACCGGCATCAAACCCACCTACGGCACCGTATCCCGCTTCGGCATGGTCGCCTACGCCTCCAGCTTCGACCAAGCCGGCCCGATGGCGCAAACCGCCGAAGACTGCGCGATTTTGCTCAACGCCATGGCCGGTTTCGACGAGCGCGACTCCACCAGCATCGAGCGCGAAAAAGAAGACTACACCCGCGATTTGAACCAAACACTCAAAGGCCTCAAAATCGGCCTGCCCAAAGAATACTTCGGCGAGAACAACAGCACCGACGTTCAGACGGCCCTGCAGCAAGTCATTGACCTGTTGAAAGCACAAGGCGCAGAAATGGTAGAAGTCACCCTGCCGCAAACCGAGCTCTCCATTCCCGCCTACTACGTCCTGACCTCCGCCGAAGCCAGCACCAACCTCTCCCGCTACGACGGCGTGCGCTACGGCCACCGCGCCGCACAGTTCGGCGACTTAGAAGAAATGTACAGCAACACCCGCGCCGAAGGCTTCGGCAGCGAAGTCAAACGCCGCATCATGATCGGCACTTACGTATTGAGCCACGGCTACTACGACGCCTACTACCTCAAAGCCCAAAAACTGCGCCGCCTCGTCGCCAACGATTTTCAGACGGCCTTAAAAGACTGCGACCTGATTTTAGGCCCTGCCGCCCCCACCGCCGCACCCAAGCTCAACAGCCTGAACGAAGATCCCGTGCAAGCCTACCTGTCGGATATCTACACCGTATCCGTCAACCTCGCCGGCCTGCCCGCCGTCAGCCTGCCCGCCGGCTTCTCTTCAGACGGCCTGCCCATCGGCGTGCAATTAATCGGCAACTATTTCAGCGAAGCCAAAATCTTGGGCGCAGCGCACCAAATCCAGCAAAACAGCGACTGGCATACAAAAGCACCTGCGTAACATTTCGCAACCGCTTGTAGGGGCGGGTTTCACACCCGCCCGCAACAGCTACCCGGCAGAAACGTTTCAATATTTTCAGACGGCCTAAACCCGTAGAAATAACGGATTCAGTCCTATATGATGGAAAACCAATATCCCAAACGGCGTATCATCCGTTTGCAAAATTATGACTATGCACAATCAGGTTATTACTTCGTGACCATTTGTGCGCACAACCGACATAATTTGTTTGGTCAGATTGAAAACGGCGAAATGAAGCCAAATCAAACCGGCAAAATGGTCATGGTGGTTTTATCCGAATTAAACGGGAAGTTTCCAGGCTGCTATATCGAAGACAGCGTATTGATGCCCAATCACCTTCACTTTATTTGGGTAAACGAAAGCGGTCATACTGATTTAACGGCGGCGGTAAAATGGTTCAAGGGAAAAAGCACTTCCCTGTTTTTAAAGGCAGCTAAGGCTGTGGGCGCTGACGGAACATTGTGGCAGAGAAGCTTTTATGACCACGTTATCCGCAATGAATCAACCCATGAAAGAATACGCGAATACATCCGCAATAATCCCTTGCAATGGGAGTTGGATAGGTTTTATCGGGCGACTACGGCTGAAAAAAACCGAACCACAGAAAATCCATGTTTCTGAATTTTAAGTATTGCGGGAGGGTATAAAACCCTCCCCTACAAAGTGACTAAGCATTCGCTCATTACTCGAATTTCATATCAAAATAACCAGTAAAGAAAGACCCTCCTATGACCTGGGAAACCGTAATCGGACTGGAAATCCACGTCCAATTAAACACTAAATCCAAAATTTTCAGCGGCGCGTCAACTGCGTTCGGCGCGGAGCCGAATGCGCATGCGAGCGTGGTGGAATGTGCGCTGCCGGGCGTGCTGCCGGTGATGAACCGCGAGGCAGTGGCCAAAGCCATTAAATTGGGCTTGGCACTGGATGCGAAAATCAATCAGAAAAACGTGTTCGACCGCAAAAACTATTTTTATCCCGACCTGCCGAAAGGCTATCAAATCAGCCAGTTGGATTTGCCGATTGTGGAACACGGCAAGCTGGAAATCGTGGTGGGCGATGAGGTGAAAACCATCAATGTCACCCGCGCGCATATGGAGGAAGATGCGGGCAAGTCGGTACACGAAGGTTTGAGCGGTGCGACGGGCATTGATTTGAACCGCGCGGGTACGCCGCTGCTGGAAGTGGTGTCCGAGCCGGAAATGCGTTCCGCCGCCGAGGCGGTGGCGTATGCCAAGGCGCTGCACGGTTTGGTGACTTGGCTGGATATTTGCGACGGCAATATGGCGGAAGGTTCGTTCCGCGTGGATGCCAACGTATCGGTGCGCCCGAAAGGACAGGCCGAGTTCGGCACGCGCCGCGAAATTAAAAACTTGAATTCGTTCCGTTTTTTGGAAGCGGCGATTAATTACGAAGTGGAAGCGCAAATCGAGATTTTGGAAGACGGTGGCAAGGTGCAGCAGGCGACCATGCTGTTCGACCCCGACAAGGGTGAAACCCGCGTGATGCGCCTGAAGGAAGACGCGCACGACTACCGCTATTTCCCTGATCCGGATTTGCTGCCGGTAATGATTTCAGACGGCCAGTTACAGAAAGCGCGCGAGGAAATGCCTGAGTTGCCGAAGGAAATGGCGGCGCGTTTCGTAGCGGAATTCGGCGTGAGCGAATACGATGCGCGTTTGCTGACTGCAAGCCGTAGCCAAGCCGCTTACTTTGAAGAAGCCGCCAAAGCAAGCGGCCAAGGCAAGCTGGCGGCCAACTGGATGAACGGCGAACTGGCGGCTACACTCAACAAAGAAGGTTTGGAGTTGGCGCAAAGCCCGATTACTGCGCCGCGCCTCGCGGCTTTGGTGGGCAAAATTTCAGACGGCACTTTGAGCAGCAAGCTGGCGAAAAAAGCCTTTGAAGCGATGTGGGCGGAGCCGGAAGCCTCCATCGAACAAATCATCGAGAAACACGGTTTGGTACAAATCACCGACACCGGCGCCATCGAAGCGATGGTAGACGAAGTGTTGGCAAACAATGCCAAAGCCGTCGAGCAGTTTAAAGCGGGCAACGAAAAAGCCCTCAATGCGATTGTCGGCCAAGTGATGAAGGCCAGCAAAGGCAAGGCCAATCCGGCGCAGGTGCAGGAATTGGTGAAAGCGAAGCTGGGCTGATGCCCGCTCTCCGGCTGCAGATGCTTGCTGCCGCCGGGCATTACAGGCCGTCTGAAAATGCCGTTGAAATCCCGAATTTCGACCCTGTATTTTCAGACGGCCTCTCTCTTAATCCGATGATAAACGATACCGCCTATACATAGTCGAAGTATCATTCAGTGTTCAATACCTATAATTTGAACAGGCTGCATAGCCGAATAATCCGTATGACTCATTCCGTTACCCTACCCGACCAATCCTCGTTTACCGTCTATGCACGGGAAACCGTGCTGGCCGCCGCGCTCCGCCAAAATCTGAACCTGCCGCATTCCTGCCAAAACGGTTTTTGCGGGCAATGCAAAGCCGTTTTGCTTGACGGCCAAGTCAGCCTGGCCGAGCATTCGGGGCGGGCCTTATCGGCGGAAGAAGCGGCGCAGGGCAAAATCCTGATGTGTTGCGCCACGCCGGGCAGTAATCTGCGCATCGACATTCCGGGCTATACCGGCGCCGGCAGCATCCCCGTCCGCACCTTGCCCGCTCGCGTCCAATCCATCGCATTCGCACACAATACCGCCCTGCTCACGCTCGCGCTGCCCAAATCGCCGCAGCTGATGTTTGAAGCCGGGCAATATGTGGATTTACTGCTGCCCGGCAACATCAGCCGCAGCTATTCGATTGCCAACGCGCCCGACGGGCAAGGATTGATTGAGCTGCATATCCGCAGGCGCGAAAACGGCGTGTGCGCCGATATGCTGTTCGGCAATGCGCCGGCCATTAAAGAAAAAAGCATCGTCCGCATCAAAGGGCCACTCGGCGCGCCTTATCCCTACTTTGATTGCGAGCAGCCCGTTATCCTGCTGGCCACCGGCACAGGATATGCGCCTATCCGTAGTATTCTGCTGGAACTGATCCGCCGAGATTTCCGCCATCCCGTCCATTTCTACTGGGGTGCCCGCCGCGCAGCCGATTTGTATGCACAAGCAGAAGCAGCCAAGCTGATACAACAGCTGGCACACGGCCGCTTTATGCCCATACTTTCCCAAGCGGATGACGATTGGCAAGGTGCACGCGGCTATGTGCAACACTTGGCCGCACAAGATATTGCCGATATGAGCGCTTATGCTGTTTATGCCTGCGGCGCAGAGCAGATGGTTTATGCCGCACAAGCCCTGTTCACCGGGCAATGCGGGCTGCCGCCTGAGGCCTTCCACGCCGATGCCTTCACCCCGTCCACGGCGCAGCCATAACAAACATTTTATTTACATCTTTTTATCAGGCAATCTGCATGAAATTGATTTGCGTCAAAACCGCGAAATCATTTTTATTTATAATGCCTATCTAATGCATCAGGGCAGATACCGCTTGCCTTGATGCACTTAGCGGTTATTACGCTTCATTTTTTGAAATGTTTTCATTACCTCTTTCCTCTTGATGTGTGTGTGTTTGGGTGTGGCAAATCAGCCACCCCCTTTTTTTCGCCATATTTCCGTGCTTTCACAGCCCTCGCTCTCCTGATACCACCCTCAAAATCCGCTCTCAAAATCCGGTTTCCCCCTACCGCACCACACAACCAAAACACACAAAACTTATTGAATCATAACCCGATTGCGATATTTACATTCACAGATGTCTGTAATATAATACCTAAAACCTGAGTAAACTACTCAAATATTCGGCCGTAGGCGCTGCGAAAAATAGCCGTATCCGCCAAGCAGTGATATACTCTGTCACCGGCCACACACTTCAGCTGCCACCATAAGGCAGCACCAATAAAAGGAAAATACCTTTGATGAATAACGCTTTTGCATTACCGGTCATTCACAGCGGCAACGGCAGCCTGGAGCAATACATCCATACTGTCAACAGCATTCCCATGCTGAGCGCCGAAGAAGAACACAGCTTGGCAGAGCGCCAGCTCAAAGGTGACTTGGAAGCCGCCAAAAAGCTGATTCTCTCCCACCTGCGCGTTGTCGTATCCATTGCCCGCGGCTACGACGGTTACGGCTTGAGCCAAGCCGACCTGATTCAGGAAGGCAATATCGGCCTGATGAAAGCCGTCAAACGCTTCGAGCCCTCGCGTGGCGCACGCCTGTTTTCCTTTGCCGTACACTGGATTAAAGCCGAAATTCACGAATTTATCCTGCGTAACTGGCGCTTGGTACGCGTTGCCACCACCAAGCCGCAGCGCAAACTGTTCTTCAATCTGCGCTCCATGCGTAAAAGCCTGAATGCCCTGTCACCGAAAGAAGCGCAGGACATCGCCGACGATTTGGGCGTTAAACTTTCCGAAGTTTTGGAAATGGAACAGCGCATGACCGGCCACGACATCGCCATCATGGCCGACAACAACGATGACGAAGACAGCTTCGCTCCCATCGACTGGCTGGCCGACAACGACTCCGAGCCGACCCAGCAGCTGGCCAAGCAAGCCCATTACGCGCTGCAAACCGAAGGTCTGCAAAATGCCCTGGCGCAGCTCGACGACCGCAGCCGCCGCATTGTCGAAAGCCGCTGGCTGCAAGACGATGGCGGACTGACCCTGCACGAATTGGCCGCAGAATACGGCGTATCCGCCGAGCGCATCCGCCAAATCGAAGCCAAAGCCATGCAGAAACTGCGCGGTTTCCTGGCCGAAGAAGCAGAAAACGCTTAAGCGGATTGTTGATACCATAAAAAGCCGTCTGAAAAATCGTATTTTTCAGACGGCTTTTTGACTATTTCTAGAAAATACGCTGAAAGACAGAATACACACTGATACCCACCCGCAACGCCCGCTGCCGCTTCCGAAACATTCATTTCAAAGCCGGTTTACGCTATAATACTGCCCTAAACACCATTATTCCCATCATCACATGCAACTTACAGCCGTCGGACTCAACCACCAAACCGCGCCTTTGAGCATACGCGAAAAGCTGGCTTTCACAGCCGCCGATTTGCCTGAAGCCGTACACCGTCTGGCCCACAGCCGCGCGGCCAAAGAAGCAGTCATTCTCTCTACCTGTAACCGTACCGAGCTTTACTGCGTCGGCGAAACCGAAGAAATCATCGCATGGCTGGCGCAATACCACGACCTGCCGCTCGAAGAAATCCGCCCCTACCTCTATACCCTCGACAGTAACGAAACCGTCCGCCACGCCTTCCGCGTTGCCTGCGGCTTGGATTCCATGGTATTGGGCGAGCCGCAGATTCTCGGCCAAATCAAAGACGCCGTCCGCATCGCGCAAGAGCAGGAAAGTATGGACAGCCACCTGAACGCCATGTTCCAAAAAACCTTTGCCGTGGCCAAAGAAGTCCGTACCGATACCGCAGTAGGCGAAAACTCCGTCTCCATGGCCTCCGCTTCCGTCAAAATGGCCGAGCAAATCTTTCCCGATATTGCCGACTTAAACGTATTGTTTATCGGTGCCGGCGAAATGATTGAGCTGGTTGCCACCTATTTTGCCGCCAAGCAGCCCAAACTGATTACCGTCGCCAACCGTACCCTGCCGCGCGCGCAAGAATTGTGCGATAAACTCAGCGTCCACGCCGAGCCTTGCCTGCTCGGCGCGCTGCCCGACATCCTGCACGAATACGACGTCATTGTTTCCTCCACCGCCAGCCAGCTGCCTTTAGTCGGCAAAGGCATGGTCGAACGCGCCCTGAAAAAACGCCAACACATGCCGGTGTTCCTTTTAGACCTGGCCGTCCCCCGCGACATCGAAGCCGAAGTCGCCGAACTGAACGACGCCTATCTCTACACCGTGGACGATATGATGGAAATCGTGCAAAGCGGCAAAGAAGCTCGCCAAAAAGCCGCTTCTGCTGCCGAAGCCATGGTAGAAGAAAAAGTCGCCGAATTCGTTAAATGGCAGAAAAGCCGCCAAAGCGTCCCCCTAATCCGCGCCCTGCGCGACGAAGGCGAACGCGCCCGCCGACAAGTACTCGAAAACGCCATGAAGCAGCTTTCCAAAGGCACCCCCGCCGAAGAAGTACTTGAGCGCCTTTCCATCCAATTAACCAATAAGCTGCTCCACTCCCCCACCAGTACTTTGAATAAAGCCGGAGCCGACGACAGCAACCTGATTGAAACCGTTGCCCAAATTTATCATTTGGATCAGCATTAAATCTCTTGAAATCTCTTGATAAAAAAAGCCGTCTGAAAATCATCGATTTTTCAGACGGCTTTTTTAGCTTAACGCGTGACCGGCTTGTATTTGATGCGTTTCGGTTTCGCGCCCTCTTCGCCTAAGCGGCGTTTTTTGTCGGCTTCGTATTCCTGATAGTTGCCGTCGAAGAACACCCATTTACTGTCGCCTTCCGCTGCCAGAATATGTGTGGCGATGCGGTCGAGGAACCAGCGGTCGTGCGAAATCACCATCACGCTGCCGGCAAATTCGAGCAAGGCGTCTTCCAACGCGCGCAGGGTTTCCACGTCGAGGTCGTTGGAAGGTTCGTCGAGCAGCAATACATTGCCGCCGGCGAGCAGGGTTTTCGCCAGGTGCAGGCGGCCGCGTTCGCCGCCGGAGAGGTTGCCTGCGATTTTGCTTTGATCGCTGCCTTTGAAATTGAAGCGGCCGAGATATTGGCGTGCGGGGATTTCAAACTGGCCGACTTGCAAGATGTCGCGGCCTTCGGCGATGTTGTCGAACACGGTTTTGTCGTTTTGCAGGCCGTCGCGGCTTTGGTCGATCAGGCTCATTTTCACGGTTTGGCCGATTTTCACTTCGCCGCTGTCGGGCTGCTCTTTGCCCGAAATCAGTTTGAACAGCGTGGATTTACCCGCGCCGTTCGGGCCGATGATGCCGACAATCGCGCCCGCCGGTACTTTGAAGCTCAAATCGTCAATCAGCACTTTGTCGCCGAAGGATTTGGACACATTGGTAAACTCAATCACTTCATTACCCAAACGCTCGGCCACGGGGATAAAGATTTCCTGCGTTTCGTTGCGTTTTTGGTATTCGTAGTTGCTCATTTCTTCAAAACGCGCCAAACGTGCTTTGGATTTGGCTTGGCGGCCTTTGGCGTTTTGGCGCACCCATTCCAATTCCTGCTTCATCGCTTTGATGCGTGCGGCTTCGGATTTGGCTTCGTTGGCCAAACGCTGCTCTTTTTGTTCCAGCCAAGACGAATAATTGCCTTTCCACGGGATGCCGTGGCCGCGGTCGAGCTCTAAAATCCACTCGGCGGCGTTGTCCAGAAAATAGCGGTCGTGCGTGACCGCCACCACGGTGCCGGGGAAGCGTACCAGGAATTGCTCCAGCCATTCGACACTTTCCGCGTCCAAGTGGTTGGTCGGCTCGTCGAGCAAGAGCATGTCCGGCTTGCTCAACAACAGTTTGCACAAGGCCACGCGGCGTTTTTCACCGCCCGACAACACGCCGATTTTGGTGTCCCAGTCGGGCAGGCGCAGCGCGTCGGCGGCGATTTCCAATTCGTGTTCCGCACCGCCGCCGGTGGACGAACCCGCTGCGATAATCGCTTCCAAACGGCCTTGTTCTTCCGCCAGCGCGTCGAAATCCGCGTCAGGATCGGAATAGGCGGCATACACTTCTTCCAAGCGTTTCTGCGCCGCCGCTACTTCGCCCAAACCGCTTTCCACTTCCTCGCGCACGGTTTTTTCAGGGTCAAGTTCAGGCTCTTGCGGCAGATAGCCGATTTTGATGCCGCCCATCGGCACGGCTTCGCCTTCAAATTCTTTATCCACGCCCGCCATAATGCGCAATACGGTGGATTTGCCCGCGCCGTTCAAGCCCAAAAGGCCGATTTTCGCACCGGGGAAAAAGGAAAGGGAAATGTCTTTGATGATGGTTTTCTGCGGCGGCACAACCTTGCTCACGCGCAGCATGGAATAAACGTATTGGGCCATGAAAATCTTTCGTGGGTGATGGATACAGATAGTTTGATTTTAACTGAAAAACACAAATCAGGCAGCTTGAAAAATATTGCCGCCATGCCGTCTGAAAAACGCGTTTTTCAGACGGCATGGCGGCGCGGCATCAATTTATTTCTTATGAAACAAATATCAGGCTTGTCGGTTTGGAAAGTTTGATTTATCCTGCCGTTAGCGGAATTTAATTTCATATCCTGTTGCGTGTCCGCGCGCCGGCGCTCCGGATCCGCAATCTGCCTGATTGAAGAGAGAGAAACCATGCAGCTCCATATCCTGAATAACCCCAAAGATGCCGCGCTGGCGGCCGATGCGGAATTTTTAAAACAATCCCTGTTCGACCTTTTGCATGAAGAAGCATCGCCGCTGGTGGTGGAAACCGTCAAACTGCTGTCGGCCTCCGACGACAGCGGCGCGGTGATTGAAAAAGTACTGCCCCAGCTCGACGAGCGCCAAACCCATGATTTAACGCTGGCTTGCGGCCTGCTGGCGCAAATTCTCAATATCGCCGAAGACGTACACCACGAGCGCCGCCGCCAAGTTCACGAAGATGCCGGACACGATGCCGCCGAAGGCAGCCTGGCCGATACCGTACGCAAGCTGCGTGCCGGCCAGGTGGACAGCAAAACCCTGCAGACGCAACTCGACGCCACCAATGTCACTGCCGTGTTGACCGCGCACCCGACCGAGGTACAGCGCCAGTCGGTATTGAGCTTCAACCGCCGCATCCGCGCCCTGCTGCCCAAGCGCGAACGCTGCACCAACGCGACGGCGCTGGCGGATTTGCGCCGCGAAATCGACACCATCCTGCTCGGCCTGTGGCAGACCAGCGAAACCCGCCACTACAAAATCACCGTCAACGATGAAATCAACAACGGCGTATCCATCTTCCCGATGAGCTTTTTTGAAGCTCTGCCCAAACTCTACCGCGGCATGGAGCGCGATCTTCAGACGGCCTATCCCGGCATCCGCGTGCCCGATATTCTGAAAATCGGCGGCTGGATCGGCGGCGACCGCGACGGCAACCCTTTCGTGACCGCCGAAACGCTGCGCCACGCCTTTACCCGCCACGCCGATGCCGTGTTCCGCCATTACCGCGCCGAGCTGGACAAGCTCTACCGCGAGCTGCCGCTTTCCACCCGCCGAGTCAGCGTCAATGATGATGTAACGGCGATGGCCGAGCAGTCGCCCGATAAAGAAATCGCCCGCGCCGAAGAGCCTTACCGCCGCGCCATCGCCTATATCATGGCACGCGTGATGGGCAAAGCGCGCGCGCTCGGCCTGGGCTTGGGCAGCAAATTCGGCTTCGGCGAACCTTACGCCCATGCCGCCGAGTTTCTCCGCGACCTGCACGCCCTGCAACGCTCGCTGCGCGACAACGGCAGCAGCCTCACCGCCGACAGCCGCATCGCCGACATTATCCGCACCGCTTCCGTATGCGGCTTTCACATGATGCCGCTGGATTTGCGCCAGCACGCGGAAAAACACGGCGATGTGGTAGCCGAGCTGTTCCAATCTGCCGGTTTAGAAGATTATTGGCAGCTCTCGGAAGACGAAAAACAGGCCGCCCTGCTGCGCGAACTGCACCACCAGCGCCCGCTCTACAGCCCGTTTGTCACCTACAGTGAACACGCCCGCCGCGAGTTAGCGATTTTCAACGAAGCGCGCAAAATCAAAGACGAATTCGGCGAAGAAGCCGTGACCCAGTGCATTATTTCCAACTGCGAAAAACCCAGCGATCTGCTGGCCGTCGCCCTACTGCTGAAAGAAAGCGGCCTCTTGAGCGTAACCGACGGCAAGCCGCAGAGCCGTATGAATATCGTGCCGCTGTTTGAAACCATCGAAGCGCTGGAAAACGCCTGCCCGGTGATGGACACCATGTTTGCGCTGGAATGGTACCGCGCGCTGCTCTCCAGCCGCGACAATATTCAGGAAATCATGCTCGGCTATTCCGACTCCAATAAAGACGGCGGCTACGTCGCCAGTTCGTGGTGTCTGTATCAGGCCGAATTGGGCTTGGTGGAGCTGTTTAAAAAATACGACGTGCGTATGCGCCTGTTCCACGGCCGCGGCGGCAGCGTCGGCCGCGGCGGCGGCCCGTCTTACCAAGCGATTTTGGCGCAGCCCGCAGGCAGCGTGGCCGGTCAAATCCGCATTACCGAGCAGGGCGAAGTCATCACCGCCAAATACGCCGACCCGAGCAATGCCCGCCGCAATCTGGAAACGCTGGTCGCCGCCACGCTGGAAGCCAGCCTGCTGCCCGACCGCAAAGACCCCGATTCCGAGATGATGCAGGCTTTGTCGGATATTTCGTTCCAATACTACCGCGAGCTGATTACGCATGAAGACTTCATCGACTACTTCCTGCAAACCAGCCCGATACGCGAAATCGCCACCCTCAACCTCGGCAGCCGTCCCGCCAGCCGCAAAACGCTGGCGCGGATTCAGGATTTGCGCGCCATTCCGTGGGTCTTCTCCTGGATGCAAAACCGCCTGATGCTGCCTGCTTGGTACGGCTTCGGCAGCGCGGTCGTGACTTTGTGTCAGCAAAACCCGGCCAATATGACGCTGATGCAGCAGCACGCGAAAAACAACCCGTTTTTCCAAGCCATGCTGTCGAATATGGAGCAGGTAATGGCGAAAACCGACATCACGCTGGCGGAAGATTATGCCGAATTGAGCGAATCGCCCGAAAAAGCCGCCGTGATTTTCGCCATGATTAAAGAAGAATACCTGAAGAGCCGCAAAGCCCTGCTGGATATTCTGCAAACCACCGAGCTTTTGAGCGACAACCGCAGCCTGGCCCGCTCGCTGGCGCTGCGTATTCCCTATCTGAACGCGCTCAACGGTCTGCAGGTCGCCATGCTCAAACGCCTGCGCCAAAACCCGGAAGACCCGCACGCCCTGCTGATGGTCCATCTCACCATCAACGGCGTGGCGCAAGGTCTGCGTAACACCGGCTAATCTGTGTAGGCATCAAAAAAGCCGTCTGAAAATCATCGATTTTTCAGACGGCTTTTTTCATGCAAACCAATCATCAATCACCGCAAGAGCGGGTGCGGATAATCCGGCGGTAGATGTCGCGGTAGCCGTTGACATCATTAATCACGCAGCGGCCTTTGGTGCAGCTGATGTCGAAATCGGTGCTGACTTGTTCATCGCCGTTTCGGAAAGTGGCGCGCACCAGATTACCTTTCATCGGCGTGATTTTCAGGTTTTTCACATCCGAATCGCCGTTGCCCAAGCCGATGGCGTAATGCTCGTACATTTCGCACGCCATTTCCGGGTCGGCTTTTTCGGCGGCCTTGTTGCCCAGGCGGATGATTTTTTGAAACGACGGCGACGCGTAGCGGGCATATTGCTCGGTTTGATACACTTTTTTCACCAAATCGATTTTGGCCTGCTCATCGGCGGCATGGGCGGGCGCGGCGGCCAGTAGCGCGGCGAGACAGGCTGCGGCTGCCTGCCCTAGTTTTGCTTTCATGATGTCCTCCTGTTTCCGGTAATAAAAGTCTGTCGTGACTAAAATGTCAGCGGATATGCCGATTATAGCGGAGCAGTCGTATGTTCAGCTATGGCCACATTCACAACCGGCCTATTTCTCTACTCCGCAGCCCTATTCTGCACTGCGGGCATCAAAAAAAGCCGTCTGAATTTTCAGACGGCTTTTTCGGTGTATTCAATCCGATAGACATTCAGCTTTATTTGCTGCGGCTGAATACGATTTTGGTTGCCTGCCATGCGACGCATACGGCACCGCCGATGAAGATTAAGTCGGCTGCGGTACGCACCCAGCGCAGGGTATCGAGGATTTCCATTTGCATGAATTCTTCGCTGCGGGCATACCACAAGCCTTCGGTAATCGAAGCGTAGGCTTGAATCACGCCGACCGGCAGCAGGCTGATGGCAATCATGCCGACCAAGCCGCCGTTGAGCAGCCAGAATGCCCAAGTCATCAGTTTGTCGTCAAACTCGACATCCGGTTTCAGGTAACGGGCCACCAGCAATACGAAGCCCAGTGCCAGGAAACCGTATACACCAAACAGAGCGGCGTGTGCGTGTACGGCGGTGGTGTTCAGACCTTGGATGTAGAACAGGGAAATCGGCGGGTTAATCAGGAAGCCGAATACGCCGGCACCGATCATGTTCCAGAATGCCACGGCCACGAAGCACATCAGCGGCCAGCGCAGACGTTTTGCCCAAGGCGACAGGTGTTGGTAAGACCAGTGTTCGTACGCTTCACGACCCAGCAATACCAAAGGCACGACTTCCAAGGCGGAGAAACATGCGCCGATGGCCATAGAAGCCGAAGTGGTACCGGTGAAGTACAGGTGGTGCAGCGTGCCCGGAATACCGCCCAGCATGAAGATGGCGGCAGCGGCCAGAGTAGAGGCGGTAGCGGTGCTGCGGCGCACGAAGCCCATGTTGTAGAAAATAAAGGCAAATGCGGCGGTGGCGAATACTTCGAAGAAGCCTTCTACCCACAGGTGTACCACCCACCAGCGCCAGTATTCCATCACGGCAATCGGAGATTTTTCGCCGTAGAACAAGCCCGGTGCGTAGAACACGCCCACACCGACCATAGAGGCAACGAAAATTGCCAACAGGTTTTTGTCGGTGCCTTTTTCTTTAAAGGCGGTCACGGTACAGCGCAGCATCAGGAACAGCCACAACAGCAGACCGACCATCAACAGCAGCTGCCAGAAACGGCCCAAGTCCAGATATTCGTAACCTTGGTGGCCGAACCAGAAGTTCAGCTCAGGCGGAATGATGTGGGTCAGCGCCAGGAAGTTACCGGCATAAGAGCCGCCAACCACAATAAACAGGGCGATATACAGGAAGTTTACGCCGGCGCGTTGGAATTTCGGATCTTTACCGCCGTTGACAATCGGTGCCAGGAACAAGCCCGCAGTCAGGAAGCCTGTGGCAATCCAGAAAATCGCAGATTGGATGTGCCAAGTACGGGTCAGGGCATACGGGAACAAGTCGGCCATTTCAAAGCCCAAAGCCTTGTCGATGCCGTAGAAACCTTGGCCTTCCACGGTGTAGTGCGCGGTCAGACCGCCCAGCAATACCTGTGCCACAAACAGCGCAACAGTCAGGAAAACATATTTACCCAAGGCTTTTTGCGAAGGGGTCAGCTGGATTTTGGACAGCGGATCTTCGGTCGGCACTTGCACTTCTTCGTGTTTGGTCAGGAAAGAGTAACCCCACATCAGCAGGCCGATGCCCATCAGCAGCAAGACCACGCTGGTGAACGACCACATATAGTTTTCGGTAGTCGGCACATTATTAATCAGCGGCTCGTGCGGCCAGTTGTTGGTATAGGTAAAGGTTTCGCCCGGACGGTTGGCAGAAGCAGACCATGCAGTCCAGAAGAAGAAGTTAAACAGCTTTTGACGCGCTTCCACGCTCGGCAATGTGTTGTTTTTCATTGCGAAGTGTTCGCGGGTTTGCTGGAAGGCCGGATCGTCGCCGTACACACCCATATAGTAAGGGGTAATGGCTTCGATGGCTTTCACGCGGGTATCGCTGATGACCACGCTGCCGTCTTCTTTCACACGGCTTTGCTCGCGGTATTCATCGGCCAGGCGGGTTTTCAACACAGCCTGCTCTTCCGCACCCAATTCGGCAAATTTCTTACCGTAAGTGTCTTGAGCGGTGATGTCCAACCAAGCCACCAGCTCGCGGTGCAGCCAGTCGGCAGTCCAGTCGGGCGCTTGGTAGGCACCGTGACCCAATACCGAGCCGACTTCCATACCGCCGGTGGTTTGCCAAGCCGATTGGCCGGCCAGAATGTCGTCTTTGGTCATCAGAACTTTGCCTGAAGCCGAAACGACTTGTTCGGGATAAGGAGGCGCTTTTTTATAAACCTCGCTACCCATATAGCCAAGAATGGTGAAACAAACTGTCAGCACTGCAAACAGTAAGTACCAGAGCTTCTTGTACTGTCCCATTTCAGGTACTCCTTTTTGGTATAAAGTGGTTGCTTATAGTCAGAGAAATTAATTCATTGAATATGAATGTTAAGGATTGTAGCACGCTTTTCGCCGCAAAGGAATGGTTTCGTTACTTTTATTTGCATATTTACGCTTTTACATTCAAAATCATTCTTATTTAGCCTGATGACACCGTCAATCTTTGCAAAACACCGACAAACCCATTCGCAGAATTTTCAGAAAATCTAGTTATAAATAACTAATTTCTGCTAGTTACTAGGTATTAATTTGGTAAATAAAGGTTCATATTTTGTGAATTAATTGATTTAGGTCAATATATTTTGCGCGAGACCTCTACATAATTACGCAAAACTACACATTAACCCGTTTTTCTCAAAACCACATTTCTTCCACAAAAGGAATATAACTATGAAACGCCAAGCCTTAGCTGCAATCATTGCTTCCATGTTCGCTTTAGCTGCCTGCGGCGGCGACAAACCTGCCGAACAAGCCGCTGCACCTGCGGCTGCCGCAGAAGCTTCCGCTCCGGCCGCCCAAGCTGCCGACGTGCCTTCAAGCGAGCTGCCCGTTATCGATGCCGTCATGACCCACGCACCGGAAGTACCGCCGGCCATCGACCGCGACACACCGGCCAAAGTCCGCGTGAAAATGACCACCGTAGAAAAAACCATGAAAATGGCTGACGGCGTGGATTACCACTACTGGACATTCGACGGCGACGTACCGGGCCAAATGATCCGCGTACGCGAAGGCGACACCGTAGAAGTGGAATTCTCTAACGACCCGTCTTCTACCGTACCGCACAACGTTGACTTCCACGCAGCTACCGGCCCCGGCGGCGGCGCAGAAGCCACCTTTACCGCACCCGGCCGCACTTCTACTTTCAGCTTCAAAGCCCTGCAATCCGGCCTGTATATCTACCACTGCGCCGTGGCTCCTGTCGGCATGCACATCGCCAACGGTATGTACGGTCTGATTTTGGTTGAGCCTAAAGAAGGTCTGCCGAAAGTAGATAAAGAGTTCTACATCGTACAAGGCGACTTCTACACCAAAGGCAAATACGGCGCACAAGGCCTGCAAGCCTTCGACATGGACAAAGCCATCGCCGAGCAGCCTGAATACGTTGTATTCAACGGCCACGTAGGTTCGATTGCCGGTGAAAACGCCCTGAAAGCCAACGTAGGCGACACCGTGCGTATGTACGTCGGTAACGGCGGCCCGAACCTGGTGTCTTCATTCCACGTTATCGGCGAAATCTTCGACAAAGTATATGTAGAAGGCGGTAAACTGATTAACGAAAACGTACAAAGCACCGTGATTCCTGCCGGCGGCGCAGCCATCGTCGAATTCAAAATCGATACCCCGGGAAGCTACACCCTGGTTGACCACTCTATCTTCCGCGCATTCAACAAAGGCGCACTGGGTCAACTGAAAGTAGAAGGCGAAGCCAACCCTGAAATCATGACGCCGAAACTGAGCGACACTGCTTACCAACCTGCAGGCTCTGCCGCACCGGCTCCGGCCACAGCATCAGCCGCATCGGCAGCCAACGCTTACTAATTCATTACGGATAGTGAACCGCAAAGCCACTGTTATCCCGGCTGCGCCAAAGATAACGGTGGCTTTTTTCCCAAAGCCCGCAACCGCAGGCCGGTTTTTCAGACGGCTTGGCCGCTTCAGGCCGTCTGAAAAACCGGTTTCCAAAACACAACAACGATCCGATAAAGAGCACATCATGAACACCCTGCGCAAAATCCTCATTCTCGGCGGCCTGCTCGCCTGCAGCAGCGCCATAGCTGCAGACATGGCCAAAGTGGACGGCGGCAGCTACCGCCCCCTGTATCTGAAAAAAGATACCCCCATGATTAACGTCAAGCCCTACCAAATCGACAAATACCCCGTGACCAACGCCGAATTTGCCGAATTTATCCGCAAACACCCGCAATGGAAAAAAGGCAAAGTCAGCTCCAAACAGGCCGAGCCCTCCTATCTCGAGCACTGGGTACAAAACGGCAGCAATAACTTCACGCCCAAACCCGCCGAGCTGAAACACCCCGTGACCAACGTTTCCTGGTTTGCCGCCAACGCCTACTGCACAGCGCAAGGCAAGCGCCTGCCCACCATCGACGAATGGGAATTTGCCGCCCAAGCATCCAACACCCAAATCAACGGCACCGCCGAGCCCGGCTTCAACCGCACCATTCTCGACTGGTATGCCGACGGCGGCCGCAGCGGCCTGCGCAACATCGGCCAAAGCAAGCCCAACTACTGGGGCATCTACGATATGCACGGCATGATTTGGGAGTGGACCGAAGACTTCAACAGCAGCCAGCTCAACTCCAGCAACTCCGACAGCCAGATGTTCTGCAGCGGCGCATCCGTAGGCGCGAGCGACCCGACCAACTACGCTGCCTTCATGCGCTTCGGCATCCGCACCAGCCTGCAAGCCAAATACGCATTGAAAAACTTAGGCTTCCGCTGCGCAGCGAAATAACTTTTTTTGGCGTTTTATGACCAAAGCAGCTTAGGCGGTACCGCAAGGTATCGCCGCTTTTTTTCCGCTTCACCACACCGCCCGCAAAAAGGCCGTCTGAAAACCGCACACAGCATTTCCGTGTCGGA
>NZ_BCWL01000001.1 GCF_001592185.1 Bergeriella denitrificans NBRC 102155 | reverse complement strand
AATTTACTCTCCGACTATAGCGTATTAAAGCCGTCTGAAAAGCAGCAACGGGTTTTCGGAAAGGATGCTGTTGCCGCCGTTTTCAGACGGCTTTGGTACGCGTTTTTTCAGTTTGTTTTTCCACAAGTAGGGCGGGGCTGCTGCCCCGCCGCTCAGTTACAGAATGAGCGTTTACTCCGATACCTTTCCATCTTTGCCTTTCGGTAAAGCGGCGGGGTGGCAACCCCGCCCTACGACGTTGATTGCTGCAAACAAAAAACCAAGCCGCAGGCCGGAGATGTAATCCGCCCTGCGGCTTGGGTTTTGTCGGTTTCGCTATTCCGCGCCGACCACAACGATATGCAGTGCGTCGGGATTAACGCGGCGCTGCCAGGCTTCGCGCACCTGTTCGACGGTCAATGCGGCGATGGCTTTCGGGTAGGCTTCCAAATAATCATCGGGCAGGCCGTATTCGCCGATCAGGCTCAAATAGCCCAGCAGCTTGGCGTTGGAATCGAAGCGCAGCGGGAAGCTGCCGACGATATTGTCTTTGGCCTGCTGCAATTCCGCTTCGGTCGGGCCTTCGGCGATAAATTGGCGGATAACGGCGCGGGTGTCGTCCAGCGCGGCGCGGGTGTTTTTCTTTTGTGTGGCGAAAGATACGGTAAACGGCCCGGCTTCTCCTGCGGGGTCGAGGCTGCTGTGCACGCCGTAGGTGTAGCCTTTGCGGTCGCGCAGCTGCTTCATCAGACGGCTGTCGAAGCCGCCGCCGCCGAGTATGTAGTTACCCGCCACCAGCGCGTAATAATCGGGGTCTTTGCGGGTAATCAGCGGCAGGCCGAGGATGACTTTTGCCTGTTCGCCGGCAAAGGGAATGTTTTGCTGCGCGGCGGGCTGTGCGGGCACGGGCGGGATGTTTGGCGCGGCGGCGTGTGCGGGCAGGTCTTTCAGGGCGGCGCGTACCAGGCGTTCGGCGCGGCGGCGGTTGATGTCGCCGACGATGGCGACAACGGCGTTGTCTCGGCCGTAGTGGGCGCGGTGGAAGGCGCGGATGTCGTCTGGGGTCACGTTTTTCAGGCTGTCCACCGTGGTTTGGGCACTGCCGCCGTAGGGGTGGTTAGGGTAGGCCAGGCGGGTAAAGGCGCGTCCGGCGGTAAAATCGGGTGTGGTTTCCATCTGCTGCAGGGCGGTTACGGCCTGGCTTTGGCGGCGGCGGAAAACGTGTTCTTCAAAGCGCGGCTGCGTCAACGATTGGTTGAGCAGCGCCGCGGCTTCTTTGAGCGGGGCGGGGCGGCTCAGGCTGCGTAGGCTGACGGACGCGCTTTCGCGGTCGCTGCCGCTGGAGAGATACACGGCCAAATCGTTGGTTTTGGCTTTGAAGGCTTCTTCGTCCAGCGTTTTTGTACCGTCGGTCAGCAGCGCGGCGGTAAATTCGGCCACCTGGCTTTTGCCTTTGGGATTGGACGCGCTGCCCGCGCCTTTGAAGGTGATTTCCATATCGACAATCGGATTGTCGCGGCGCTCGACCAGCAGAATCTGCGTGCCCTCGGGCGTGCGCCAGCGTTGGATATCGACGGCGTGGGCGGCGGGCAGGAGCAGCAGTAGGGCGGGAATCAGGGTTTTGAGGTTCATGGCTTGCTTGTCTTTACATAAGGCCGTCTGAAAACGGGCGAAATTCAGACGGCTTGTCGGAAGGGCGGTTTTTCGTCGGAGAAGTTAAATTCTGCGACTGTATCATTCGGATGCCGGTTTGACGATGACAATACTCTCGCGCGGCTCGGTCAGCAGGCGGGCGGCGGCCTGCACGTCGCGGGTGGTCACGCGGTTTAGGCGGCGGCGGATTTCGGCTTCGTCGGTATAGCGGAAGCCGCGCGTTTCCAATCGGCCCATCAGTGATGCCTGCGTACTCATGGCATCGCGGGCGTAGATTTCATCGGCTTGCGTGCGCTTTTGCACGCGCGCCAGCTCTTCGCGGCTGATGCCTTTGTCGGCAATATCTTGGATTTCGGCACGCAGCTGCGAGATTAAATCGTCGGCGGCCACACCCTCGGCGGGCATGGCAATCAGGTTGAACAGCGGCGTTTCACGGCTGAGCAGGTCGTAGCCGGCGCTCGCGCTCAAGGCCGACTGGCGGCCGCGCACCAGGCGGCTGTCGAGACGGCTGGACGAATGCCCGGCCAGAATATCGGAGAGCACGTCCAAAGCATAAGGCATGGTGTCGTCGAGCTTTTGCAGCGGCGGCACGCGGTAGGAAAGCGCAATCAGCGGCTGGCGGGTCACGGCGGAGGTGGTTTCCGCATAAGCCGGCGCGCGTTCCTGCGCTTCGCTCAAATCGTTGCGCGGCGGCGCGGCTTTGGCGGGAATACTGCCGAACAGCTTGGCGGCGGTTTGCAGGGTATCGCGGGCATCGACATCGCCGACGATTACCAATACGGCATTATTCGGCGCGTAATATTTGCGGTACCAGTCGCGCAGGTCTTCCGCCTGCAGCGCGTGCAAATCGTCCATATAGCCGATGACGGCGGCGCGCATAGAGGGCCGGGTAAAGGCGTTGAGATAGATGTGTTCCCACAGCTTGCCCGCAGCGGAATCTTCCGTGCGCTGGCGGCGCTCTTCGCGGATAACGCTCATTTCATTGCGGAACTCTTCGTCGCTGAAATCGAGATTGTGCATACGGTCGGCCTCGAGCGCCAAAATCTGCGGCAGATTGGCGGCGGCGGCGTTTTCGTAATACACGGTTTCGCTGCGGTTAGTATAGGCATTGTTTTTACCGCCCAGCGCCGCCACGATGCGGTTGAACTCGCCCGAGGGTACGGTAGGCGTGCCCTTAAACATCATATGCTCCAGCGCGTGGGAGAGACCGCTTTTGCCCGGTTGCTCGTCGATGCTACCGACTTTGTACCACAGCTGCACCACCGCCACCGGCGCGCGTTTGTCTTCTTTTACGATGACTTTCAGGCCGTTGGGCAGGGTTTGCGACAAGGTTTGCGCCCACGCGGGGGCAGACAGGGCAAGGCATAAGGCGAAAAGGGTGCGTAACATGGTGTGTGTTCGGTAGGAGAAAGCCTTGATGATAACGGTTTGCGTTTGAATAGGCAAACCTGCCGTCTGAAAACAGTATTTTCAGCCAAAAACACCGTAAAATAAGCCTTTCAGCCAAATTTACATTCCGCAAAAGGGGGTAAAAGGCTGTATTTTTCTCTTTTAAAATCAATGGCCGTAAAAATTTTGCGGAACACTTTTTATGCTTTTGAAATACAAAATAAGCCCCCGAACTTGTAAATATCGCTTACAAGTTCGGGGGTTTTACTTATTTCCGGCCTGCCAACGTGCCCAGCATATCCGCCAGCCGCGCGAACACTCCGGAGAGAATATTTCTGACGGCTTTCGGGGCGACGGCATCGAATGCTTCCAGAGCGTAGCCGGTAATCAGCCCCGCGCCTACGCCTGCCAAGCCGCATTGCCATACGCCGACATCGGGCAGGTAGCGTTCTGCAATCGCGGCGGCGGCATAAATGCCGATGATGATTTCCATCAAGGTGCGCCGCCAGCCGTCATCCTGCGTTTTGGCCGAATGAAACGAGCCGACCACGCTGCCGATCATGGCAAACAATATGCCCGTATGAGTAAACAGTAATTTCCATTCATCCATCATCTACCTTTCAAGTTGCTTGCGGCGGACTTCTTCCATCATAGAAATGCCTGTTAAGGTACACATCAACCATAATACGGTAGGCAGCACAAAGCCGGTATTCAAGGGCGGATAGGCAGCTTGAAAGGCGACGCTGACGAGTAGCCAAATCAAGGCGGCAACCAGCAGCAGGTAGCCCGCCGCCGCTTCGCCTCTGACGCCGCGCCCAAACAGTGCGCTGATTTGCGCACCGCTGAAGCCGGTGAAAAACAAGGCCAAATAAAACGCATTCAGCGTTTTAAATTTCTCGTAAATCGGCATTTCATACAGCAAATCGCCGTCAATTCCAAATACTACGGCATAGCCTAAAAAGCCCAGCGCGGAGCCGAGCTGTATCAGGCGGCTGCCGCGCAGCAGCCATTGTTTGAACCAGTAAATTTTTTGGCGGGCTTCGCCTAAAATTCCGCACATTTTCATGACTGCAACCCCGCTACATAGACGGTGCGCCCCTTTACCGTTTTCGCCGTCAACACCTGATTGCGCATACCGCTATTCCAGCGAAAGCCGATATGCACCCATGCCCCCGCGCCGCGCTCCGGGAACTCTAAAATCAGTTGGTCGAATTTAATCAAACCCTTATCGCGCATTTCCAAGATTTTGCGCGCCAATTCGGGCGACGTGTAGCCCACCGCGTCAATATCCGCCGCGCTGCCGTAGCGGTGCGCCGAAGTGCTGCTGCCGCCCACCGCGCGATTCACTGCCGCCGAGCGGAAGCAGCTTGATACCACAATCGGGGCTTCCACGTAGGCGCGGATTTTTTCCAATTCCGCCGCCGTTTTTTTAATGTTCGCCAATTCGTTTGCATTGGGTGTATTGTTCAAACCCCGCCGCTTGGCCGTATCGCTGCGGGTTAATTCCGCTAGGCTGAAGTGTTCGGTAATTTGCATATTGAGTTCCTTTCATCATAAAAAAAAGCCGTCTGATTTTCAGACGGCCTCATGCCAAAATAAATCAAGTAATCTTAAAATCCCGCTTCATCTGCTTAAGCAGCTTGGCGAGGTCTTTTTTATGGATAAAGTCCCCGCCCGTGGTGTTGATGATGACCGTATCGCCGCTGCTGCCGCCGTTCCCCGCCATATCGCGGATAGTTTGGGCGTGTTCTGCGGGCAGTACCATCTCGTTCTCGTGTAACTGCGTCAGCGGGTTGATACCGGCCGGAATGTCCCAGCCGCCCGCCGCCGACGGAATGCGCGTGACCGTGGTTGTGCTTGAAGAGCCGCTGCCGCCGCCAATCAAACCCATGACCATAGACATCATCGCCCCCATCGCGGCCGCCGCCAGTATCGGGCCGACATAGGGAATACCGGCCTGCGAAGCTGCGCCGCCCGAAGCGGCCTGCAAGGCGTTTTGACCGACAACATTTGTAGTCTCCGCCGCTTTCAAGCCCTGCGTTTTACTGGATGCTGCGGCTTCCAAGCTGCCCTTGGTATTGAACAGCATCTGATAAATCGCTGTTTCCTGAATATAGCGTTGAAACATCTGTTGCAAAGGCTTGGTAATCATTTCCTGCATAAAAGTTTGTGCAATCGATTTGAACGCCTTGCTCATTGCGCCCCGGAATGTTTCCGTGCGGTTCAAAATCGAATTGAACGCCTCGCCCATATTATCGCTCAGGCTTTGCCAAGTGGCCTTACCGCCGTCTTCCAGCATTTCGCCTAAAGAGGGCATATCTTGGCGGCGCTGCTGCTCGCGTTTGCTTTGGTTTTTACCCTGTTTACGCGTGTGCTTGCCGTCCAGCTCCTCAAGCTGCTGCCGCATTTTCGCAATGGCTTTGTCGCTGTAGGTCGGGTCTTGCTCCGCCAACTCGATGCGGCGTAACAGCGCATCCCGTGCGATTTCGTAGCGGCGCTCTTCAAACTCGATTTCCGCATCCAGTCTCTGAAGCTGCGTTATGCGTCCCGCCGCGAGGGCATGGTCTGCCGCGTCTGCTTCCATCTCAAGCGCATGTTCCGCCGCCCGTTGCCGGGTCTCCAGCTCCTGCAACGCCGTTTCCGTTTGCTGCTTCGCAAGCTGCATTTGCAGCGCATTGATTTTTTCGCGCAGCTTCACACCCGTTTTGCTGTTGGCATCAACAGTTGCCAATTTTTCCTGCCAAAACTTCAATTCCGCCGCAATATCCCATTCCTTGTGGGATTTTTCAGCAACCTGCATTTCCTTGTGCGCCAGCTTCTGCGCGTTGATGATGTCCTGCCATTCGCGCATCGGGTCGGTTTCCCGGCCTCTGCCGCCGCCGCCGCCTTTTCCTTTACCTCCTTTCTTCCCGCCGCCGCCTTTCTTCCCGCCGCCGCCACCGCCGCCCGGTTTGGGTTTGGCCGTGCCGCCGCCACCACCGCCGGATGCACGTTTCATCGCCCGGGATTCGCCGATATTGGCCGCGCGGGCGCGGATATTGTCCACTATCCCGCCTACACGGTCTTTTGTCATACTGTCGGCAATCCGCCCGCCCAAACCGCCGTCATTTGCGCGACCGATAGATACGTTTGCCAGCTTGTCAATGCCGCTGCCGCCAACCAGCGATACAGCAGAGTTGACCATATCGATTAAGCCGTTAATCAGGCCGATAGCGCGGTTAACCATGCCCTCGATGGCGCTCAAGAATACATTGGCAATCGTAGCGCCCAAATTACTGAAAAACTGCGGCGCATTGTTCCAAGCCCCTTTTACCAGCATATAGGCCGTAGCAAAGGTATTGATAACGGCGTTGATTTGGGTGGAAACGACCGCGTAAATAAAGCCCATCACAGAATTGAAAATATCCTGCCACGAACCGACGCTTTCGTCTAAAAAGCCCGTCAAATCCGACCACAGGCCGCTTATCCAGTCGCAAGCCTCGCCGACGGTTTCCGTAATCATGTCCCATACCGCCTGCGCCACATCTTTCAGGTTGCTCATGCCGTCGCCGAAAATATCGATTTCGTCGCCAAACTCCTGAAATGCCGCAATCGCAAGGCCGATACCCGCCACCACCAAGCCGATAGGATTGGCAAGCAGCGCCATATTCAGCCCCAACGTTGCCGCCGTAGCAGCCAGAGCAGGAGCAGTGACCGCAACAAATGCCGCCGCCAAGCCTGCCACAACCGGCACGATGAAATTGAGATTATCCCCAACCATCTTAATGACCGAAGCCACGCCCGACATAATGCCGGTATCGTTCATTACGGCGGAAACCATGCTTTTCCAGTTGTTTTGGAAAACAGTCAGCGCTTTACCCATCGAAATAGGCATATCCGCCGCCTTTTGTGCGAACGATTCGGAAGCCCCTGAAATTGCCTTGAAAATCACATCTGCCGTCAGCTTACCCTCGCTGCCCAGCTTTTTGATTTCCGCGCGGCTTTTGCCCATATACTCGGCAATCGTATCAAGCAGAATAGGGGCTGATTCGGCAATGGATTTAAACTCATCGCCCTGCAAGACACCGCTGCCCAGCGCCTGCGAAAGCTGCAATAACGCGCTGGCCTGCTGCTCGGCGGCTACCCCGCCGATAGTCATCGCATTGTTGGTAGCCTCCGTGAATGTCAGGATTTCCTGCTGTGTGTAGCCGTATTCCTTCAAAGCTCGGGAAGTTTTGACATACAGATTGCCTGTAGCCTCAATATCCGCCCCCGTTCGGTTTGCAATCGCAAGCAATTTTTCCTGCACGGCCTCATACTCGCCCGCGCTGTCCGTTACTTGGCGGATTTGGTTGTTCAGGCTTTGCATACTGTCGGCAGTTTTCATCACGCCCACAGCAAAATCCGCCGTGACCAAACCGCCCAGCAGCATACCGATTTTGCCGAAACTGCCACCCAAATTGCCCGCCGATGTTTCCGCGCTCTTCATCTCGCGCTGCAAATCTTTCAGACGGCTTTCATACTCCTTCTGCGTAATCGCCCCGCGTGCCAGCTCGTCATTCAGCTTTTCAACCGCATATTCGAACTTTTCAGCAGGGGAGGCCGAAGCATTAAAAGCCGCTTCAAGCTGCTTAACCTTACGGGCAGCCGTTTCCGCATCAACGCCGCCGGCCGTCATAACCTGATTAACCGTTTCCAGTTGCGCTTTCAGGCTTTCCAGCGGCGTGCGGGTTTCCTCAAACATCTTCTTCCCGGCCGCACCGATTTTGCGGAAAGCCGCCTCGCTGATTGTGGCAAGATTTTGCAGTTCCGATGGGTCGTATTGGATACCGTTCTGAAAATCTTGCTTGATTTGCTCAAACTGAGCCTGCAATCTGCCGCGTACATCGGCAATCGCCTGTTCAATCTGCCGCGCCGATTTGGCCGCTTCATCTGCCGCCGCGTTAAAGCCGCCAGCGGTGTCGTTTTCAGCAGTAATTCTGACTTTTGCTTCTATTTCACTCATAAATAAACCCCTGTTGTGAAGCCTGAAAAAATTTCAAACTAATAACGCTTGACAATAATAACGTACTGCGTTATTATTGAGGCATGATTACAGACTTCTCATGCAAAGATACAAAAGCCCTGTTTCAAGGCCGAAGAGTCAAACGCTTTGCCAATATAGAGCGGGTTGCTTTGCGGAAATTGCAGCAGCTTCATGCCGCTACAAATTTGAACTTTTTACGCATACCGCCTGGCAATATGTTGGAAGCGTTGAAAGACGACCGCGTTGGGCAGCACAGCATCCGCATCAATGACCAATGGCGGATATGCTTTGTTTGGCAAAGCGGCCATGCCGTACAGGTTGAAATTGTCGATTACCATTAAGGAAACACCATGAATAAACGAGAAATCCCCCTTATCCACCCGGGCGAAATTCTGCTGGAAGACTGGCTGCTTCCGCTGGGTATCAGTCAATATGCCTTGGCCAAAGCCATAGGTGTCCCGCCGCGCCGTATCAATGAAATCGTCAAAGGAAAACGTGCCATCACACCTGATACCGCATTGCGCTTGGCCGCCTATTTCAATACCGATGCACAAAGCTGGCTCAACCTGCAAAGCCATTACGATGCCGAGCAAACCCGGGCGGAGATTGCTGATGAATTGGCAGGCATTCATGCATTTGCATAGAAAAAGGCCGTCTGAAAATTTCAGACGGCCTTTTTGTCAGGCGCGGACGGCTAATTGAGATACAGTAAATCCATAACCATGTATTCATCACTATAACCCCAACTACCGTCCGTAAACTCCGCATAAACTTCAACAACAATTTCCTGATAACCGGCTTCTAAAAACATCGGCAAAGGCCGGCAGAGATTACCGGCAGGATGGCCGGTTTCCGTTTGCTCGATACCCATATTGGCCGCTGAATGATATGGAGCTGCTGCGCCAAAAGCATATTTACTGCCGCTTCGCAAGCCACGGAAGCCGTAAATCAGACTGGAGCGTCCCGGGTTGGAAATAGGCGCAAACTGCGTGCCGTTGACCATAATCCGAATATAGCCGCTGTCGGCAGCATAAAACGGCTGGATAATTGCATTGGCGGTGCGGGCGTCATGTTTCCTGAAGATGAAATGGCGCGCCACCCAATACCTATTTGAGCGGCTGCCAGGCGGCCTTGCTGCGCCGCTCCAGCCACTCGGTGTGGTTATCAGCCGCTCGAACATCACGCCCTCGATACGGCTTGCGCTGACCGTCCCTTCAAACCGGCCAGAACGTGCAAACAGATTGCCATGCCAATCCACAACAAAATTGCCGTTGCCGATATTCAGATGGCCGCCGTTGACCGTTGCCGCATTCAGCGTACTGCCGTTGATAACCGTGCCTGACAGCGTGCCGGCGGTAACGTGTCCCATATTGGCCGAGATGGCCGACAAATCCGTTACCTGCATTTTGTCTGCCGTTACCGCATTCGCAGCCAGTTCGCGGGCGGTGACAGCCCCTGCCTGTAAACGGTTGGCCGCAATACTGTTGGCTTGGATTTTATCGCCCGCAATATCCCCCGCGTTCAAACGGTTGATAATCGCCTTACCGTTGACAACCAAATCCCCGTCCACGCCGACACGGTTACGCACCGTATCTACCGTAAACGGAAAAGCCGTAGATTGGCCGGTCGCGCCCACGCCGAAAGCGTCCGCATTCACGATGAAGCGGCTGGTCGGCTTGCTGTTGACCGTGGTTGAAGCAAGGCCGAAACCCGCCACATGGCCGTTGGTGTCCAGCTTGACCGTATATTGCGCTTCGAGGCCGTCAATGCTTTTGGCCTGCTGCTGAATGGCGGCGCTGTTGCCGTTTACGGTCGTCCGTATGGTTTGAATACTCTCAGCCGTTGCCTTGTCTTTGGCCGCTTCGACTTTTTTGTAGTCCTCCAGTGCCGCCGCCGTAGCTTCGGTTTTCGCATCGCCGTCCTCCGGCGCGGGCGTCCAGTCTGTCGCCAGCGTGCCTTTTTCCAACTTAACTTTCCGAATCGCCAGCACATTCCGGCCAAGCAGGCCGGTAGGATTGAACAGCAAACGTGAACCGCGATACGCCTCCGGCTTGTCGTTTATCAGCGTATGCGTGACTGAGTATCGCACCCAATCGTCCGATTTCTGAATATCGACACCCGAATTAATACCGTCAACGCGACTGCCTTTTGTGACATCATAGGCAAATGCGTAATACAACCGAATGGCAACGCTGCTGCGGCACTCAAACGACAAGGTCACAACATCGCCTTTTTGCAGCTCGTTCAAGGGCAGGCTGGGTTTGCGGCCATTTATGGCATAGCCGCAAACCTGCCACTGCTTCCATACTCCCGACGTTTCGCCGTTGGCTTCCCAAACCAAGCCATCATTCTCAATCCGTCCGACACTTTTTGACGCGCCGTTTTTGGAAAAATACCAATAATCCGCGTCCGGCAGCGAACCCATGATGTAGTTGCGCCCGCCCACTTTTATGCGGCCAAACTGCGCCGCCAACTCCTGCAAGGCTTCGGCCTGTGCGCCGGTGGCGTTGCTGCTCGTGCGCTTAAACTCATTCAAGTCTGCCTGCGCCGCTGTCGCGAGGGCGTTGGCCGCTTCAGCAAGACGTTTCACGGCATCCGCTTTGGCCTGTGCGCCGTCCACAGTTTCATCGGCCTTCCACTCCGTCCAGCTTTCGCTGTCGATTTGATACAGGCCGACTTGCACCTTGGCCGGGTCGGGCGGATTGGGCCGGTAGGTATGCGACACCTGCGAGCGGCGGCGTAACACTTTACCGTCTGCCTGATAGGCCGTTTGCGTGACTACGCCGCCGGTGGGGTTGTCCCACGGCACATTTGTCTCCAAGCTCAAATAACCGCCGCCGCCCAATGACAACACCGCCGAGCGTTTGAACTCTGTTACCCTTTGGCGCGGGTAGTTCAGGTAATACCAGCTTGGCAGTTGGTTGTCATCACGCGTGTCAGGCGTTTGGAAGCGCGCCGTCATCTTACTGTCCACGACGCTTTCCACGTCCGCGCGGGTGGTGCGCGTGCGCTTCAGCTCGCCGATTTCCGCTGCGTTACCGTCCACGGTAGATTTCAGGTTGTTCAGCGCATCCGTGGTCGCCTTGTGATTTTTCGTAACCGTTTCCGTCAGTTTCGTCGCATTGCTTTCGGCTTGGCCAACACGGCCGCCCAGCGTTTCCAGCGATTGGGTCTGCACCTTTTGGGCATCGGCTACGGCCTTGATTTCGCGCAGCGCATTGGCGGTATTGCCTGCAAACTCAGCAGCAAGGCTTTCACGGGCGCGGGCTTCGGCTTGATTGGCTTCGACCCGCGCTTCGCGCTCTGCTTCCACGGCGGCGGTTACGTCTTCAGGTGCAATCGTCCAATCGCTGCCCACACCGCCGCGCTCGAGTTTGATTTTGCGCCACTCGTTGACACTTGTAGCCGTGCTGGGATAGGCATACACATTCAAATGCGTGGACGCGGCATTTTCCAACTCACCGCTGCCATTTCGCGGTGCGTTCCAGCGGAAAGTTGCACGGTAAACGCCGTCTGAAATTTTCTGCAGCTTCGCCAACTCGCCCCAGCCGTAGCTGTTGTAAACGCCGAAGCCGGTACGGCCTTCGCCCAATTCGCCCCACAGTGTTACGGTCACGGTTTCGCCCACTTCGGGAATTTCCGTCAGCGCAAAGCGTTTGCTATATTGGGCATCGCGCCAATTCGGCATCGACCCGCTCAGCAGGTTACGGCCGCCGACTTGCAAACCGTCCAACCGCGCCGACAGCGTTTCGGCGGTACGCGCAGCGTTGTCGGATTTCTCTTCAACGCGCGTAATTTCCGTACCGATTTCGCGGGCTTTGGCCGTTAAGGCTTTGGCCGCGTCGTCTGCCGTTTTCTTTACAGCGGCGGCGCGCGCCTGCGCTTCCTGCCGCAGGGCAGCGGCGCGGGCGGCGGCTTCGGCAGAGATTTTGGCATTCACATCTTCGGCACTTTGCGCGGAATTGATTTTGCTTTTCAGCGCCTGATTTAAGGCGCTTTCGCCCAAGTCCTTTGCAATGGCCGATACTTCGTAAACCGTGAACGCATGGCTGCTGCTGATGTTCAAACCCTGCTTGTCGAAGCTGTCATAGCCCGCCGCGCGGATATAGTAGGTTTTCCCGGCCTCCAGCGGCTCGCCGCCGCATTTGTTGAGCGTTACAAAAGTATCGCGGCCGTCATAAGCCAAATTTGCAGGCGTGGTGGGTACAGACGGATTGTCGGAAATCCAAATGCAGATACCGGCAAAATCCTCTTCTTGCGGTGCCGCACATTGGAAAAACGCCTGTTTCAGGCCGCTGTCCAGCGCAATGCCCGTCAATGCCGATAATTGCGGGTTTTGCGCCACAACCTGCGTCCATGAGCCGGTTTTGCCGGTCACGGCGCGGGCGCGGACTTTAAAGACCACGTTACGCACTTGGCCGCCGTCCTGCTTCATATCGGCTTGGCTGTAAGTGTAGGTATTGGCCGTCAGGCCGCTTACCGAGCGCAGGCGCGTTTGGCTGTTGGCGGCATACACTTCCACATCGTAGCTGTCTGCACCGTCCAGCGCGTCCCAAGTGATGACGGCGGCCTTGCCGAAATGCCAGCCCGAAGTCAGGCGCAGATTGCTGATAGCGCCCAAAGGCGCGCCCACAATCGTATAAGCGTAGGCCGGTACTTCGCTCAATTCCTGCATTCCGCTACCAAACACATTGAACGATACCAGCTTGATCCATACCGTGCGGCCGAGCCAGTTTTTATCAAAAGTGTAGCGGAATAAAGCCTCGTCCAGCCGCGCAAACTTCCCGCCTGCCTTATGCTCCGTGATGTCGCTGCCGTAGCCGCCGCGCGTCAGATTGCCCAGCGTATAAGCGCCGACACCGGTCAGCTCTGCGGTTTCATAAGCGATAAATTCGCCGTCCACATAGCAGGCCGTCAGAAAATCGCGGCTTTCCTGCTCGGTTACATTGTCCAAATGCCCCGCGCCGATTTGCACACGCAGCGTGTTCACGCTGTCGTAAACCGCCCCGGCGGGCAGGTCGGAAACCGTATTACCGAAACGGGCTTTTTGGTGTACCGCGCCCACGCGCACATAGCTGTCGCCGTCGGTGGAAACCCACACTTCCGCGCCGCCCCAGTTGTCGCCGCCTGCCGTAGCCAGCCAGATTTGCGGCTCGCCGCCGGTCAGTTGCAGCGGTGCTTCGAGAATAACGGGCGCGTGTGCATTGCCCGGCGAAATATTGTAGTTGGCCGAATAGCCCAAAGACGGCTGCGTCGGGTAGTGCGTGGCCGTAGCCGTGCCAAACGGAAAGTCTTCGGCCACCACAGACAACACGCCGTCCTCGTCCTCTTCGATTTCGATAATGCGTACCGGCGTCCGGTTCAAACCCAGCGCTTCATCGGTCAGCGTAACCAAATCCATAGGCTCCAGCAGAATATACTTCCAGCCCAGCTTGAACGAATATTCATTACGCACATACAGCGCCCGTTGCAGCAGCAGTTGCGCGACCTGTTTCGCTACCGCACCGTCGCAAATCGCGTGCATCTCCACAGCCTCTTGCGGGCGCAGGCCGTATTGCTCGATATTGGCTTGGTCTTTAACTTCCGCCACGGCGATGTTGTAGTCATTCGCACGGTTGAGATACTCCACCTGCACCTGATTGTAGGCATCGGCGTTGGTTTTGCGCTCGACCGTAATCGGGTCTTCGCCGTCGCCGATAAAATCATCATCGGTCAAATCGTACAAAGGGGTCAGATTGGGAATATAAGTCGCCCCGTTGCCCGAAGCCGGCGCATCGCCGTAAGGTATGATTTTCAGACGGCCTTGCGAATAAACGGCGGCGGAATTGGTCTGTTGCAGCAGCGTTTCGATATTCGATACCGCCTCCGACTGCTCGCCGTAGGCCGGGCTAAGAAAAATTCCCGCTGCGCGGCAGTAGGCGGAATACACACCCAAGTCCCCCATGTTTTCAGCAGGGAAGCCGCAGCCGTAGTTTTGATTGGTCAGCAGGTCGCGGAGAATATCGGCAGGGTTGGCATCGGGAATGTCCGCCGAATAGCCCAGCTTGCCGTCCACCTCGAAATTATGGCTGTAAATTTGTGCAGAGCTGGTCAGCTCATAGTTCGGGCTGTACAGATAGGCCGTGTCGGAATAATTCAAAGCCTGCGCCGCGTGCTTGGCTTGCAAAAGGTGCGGCCAAACGGGCTGCTCGTTCGTGCCGAATGCCACATTCAGGCGCAGTTGCGACGGATTCAGGAATTTTTCCTTATCCCGCCAAATAGCGGTCACACCCTTAATAGGCCCCTCGCACAGAGCCATCGCAATCGCGGCTTCATAGGTGTACTTGATGTCCACCTGCTTCACACCGCCGCCGCCTTTGCCGCCTTGCCGCGTAGTGGTTTTATGTTCGATGGCCGTAAAGTCGCCGTACCAAACCAAATTGCCGGTAACGCGCGTGCGTCCGTAAACAACAGGCAGGGTCAGGCCTTGCGACGACTGCTGCACCTGCAAAGACAAAATCCGCTGTTCGCTGGTTGAAATCGTAGAAGACTTACCGCCCATAACACACCTCAAAAAGCCGTCTGAAAATCAAACTATTGGATAAAACTGAAATACCTTACTTCACGATGCGCCAGCTCCGCCTGATAGCGGTCGTCCAGCACCACGCCCCGGCCGATGTAGCTGTGAATCAGCCCCGTACCGTCCAAGCAGATGCCGCCGTGGGAAAACGCCCGCCCGAATTTCCATACCGCCACATCGCCTTTCTGCAACTCGCTTTCCGTAATTTCCCGGCCAAACTGCATCAGATAGCCGAGATAGCGTTCCGCATCGCGGTGCAAGTGCCAATCCTGCGGATAGGGGCGGGGGTCGAAATCAGGCGGCAGCAGGCCGAATTTACCGTAAACCGCCACTAAAATCATGGCGCAGTCCACGCCCGCCCCTTTAACCATCGCCTGATGATGGTAGGGCGTTCCCAGCCAAGAAGCAGCCTCCGCCGCAATCTGTTCCCTCAAATTCATAGCCAATCCTCTAAGTAACCGTATCGGCGGCAGGGATATACGGAAAGCCGCGAAAATGCACGAGATTGTGAAATTTCTTGTCGCAGGTTTCTTTCGTCCCGTCGCAGCCCGGATGAATTTTGAACACATCGCCCGCCTGCGGAGGGTGGGGCAGGCGCAGGGCAAACGACAACACCCCGCCTGCGTGCGTTTTGACCGTACGCGACAAACCGGCATTCAAACCGCCGGTAAATTTAATGACACCTTGTTCAAACCACTTATCAGGCTGCGGCAGATTGCAGAGCAGGGAAGAGCCGTCTGCGCTGTTGGCCGTCACGCGGCCGGTTACGGTAAACGCCTCGCGGCTGACCTTGCAGCCGCCGTCATAAAGCGTGCGCATACAGCCCGCCTGATAAATATTGCGAGGGCTGGAAACATTCAGCAGTTCGATGTCCGATTTGACCGTCACATTGACCGCCGAGCGGCTGCCCGACACATCGGAAACGCGCCCCTGAAAAATATTGACCGCCCCGGCCACCGTTTGCCAGTCGTTGAAAAAAGCCCGCTCAATCAGCACACGCGCCCCGTCCAACGCCCCGCCGAGCGCCGCCTCAGGCCACGGCAGCCCTTGCAGGGTGTAGCCGTCGGCGGCGGTAATGCTCAAATCGTTGCTGTCCACTTCAAGGCCGCGTGTAACACGGGTTGCCCCGCGCGAAATAATCAGTTGGCGGGCTTCATAATGCTGCATTTGCCACGTTACCGGCGCATCTGCCGACGTATGGCGCAGCACCGTGCCGTCTGAAAGCGTAAAGGTGTACAAATCCGCCATCAGAAACTCATCGCTGCCGTGCAGCAAATCAATCAATTCTTGGTTGGCTGTTTTCATGATTTCACACTGACCAAAGTTATCTTCTTCGCCGACCACAAATGGCCGATGAAATTTTCAAAGTCCGCCGTATCGCTGTCAAAGCGCACGCGGAAATAAAAGCCGCCGCTCCAAGTAATCCGCTGCCCGGGCGTCAGCGGGGTATGAAAGACGACTTGGCCGGTATCGGTAATCGAATAATCGCGGCCTTTAGTTTTGACGACCCCGTTTATCTTGATTACAGGATTACCCTTGACCGCCAACACCGGCTCGACAAAGCCGCCGAATGCGCGTATCAACTGATAGCGGGTTGTCCCCGCAACCACATTGCCGATAAGCTGGTCTGTAACCTGATTGTCCGTGGGGTCTTCATACAGAAAACTTTCAAAGCTGCCGCGCCGCGCATTAAAAAAGCCGGCCAGCGTTTCCAGCTCCCGAATCGTACCGCGATTTCGCAACACCTCGAACGACAGCGAAAAACGCCATTGCGGATAGCTGTAATAGGCCGTCCGCTTCTCCCGCCCGCTAACCGATTTCTGTACTTTGGTTGACCATACCGGCGTTTTCGTGACACCCCATTTCAAGCCCGGCAGGGTCGGAAAAACCGCATTGCCCATAGTCCGTCCATTCAATAAAAGGGCTGCCACAAGGCAGCCCCGTAAACGATTTATTCGTCAGCCGTAACCAATTCCGCTCCGGCAAACACGCTGTTTGCCGCTTCCGGCAATACAGCCTGCCCATACAGCCATTGGCGCGAGATTTCCGCATCGGAATCGATGTGCGCCGTCTGAATCGTCAGCGTATGCGAGCAAAGCGGATTGCGGCCGCGCTCAAACGCCTTACGGTTTACATAGCCGTTTACCGTAGCCGTTGCCGTATGATATTTATAGTCGATACTGGCATATTCGATAACGTGAAAGTCCGCAATCGCGCCGGTGTTTTCATCTTCGATTTCATGACTGATACCGATAATTTTCAACATATTCATTCCTTTCAAATTAAACCTTTGGCTTTCAGCAGGTCTTCAAATTCGCTTTCCGACAGCTCATGGCCGCCGCCGAGCAAGGCCACGGCCTCATCTTCGCCGATAGGTTCGTCAGCGGTATTACCGCCCTTGTAGCCCATGTAGCCCGCAACCAAGAGATGCACGGGCGGGTGCTGTTTCCAATAATTGCCCAAGTGCTTCAAGCGCGGCAGGTCGATATGTTCGGCCACATAATCCCACGTCCAGCCGGTAGCGGCGCAGACGTGGGCAATCATGCCGCCGAAATCTAACCCGCCGCCGCCGCTTCCCCCGCTTGTGCAGCTTCCTGTTCTTTGCGCTTCAGGCCGGAAACGTCCATCACCGCGCCGAAGACTTCCATCATGTTGGCGACATCCAGCATATCGCCCACTTCCTCGCGGGTCAGGTCGGGGTAGTTGCGTTTCAATGCCGCGTGAGCAACCGAAATAGTCAGTTCCACCTGCTCGGCAAACGGCGCTTTGTCGAAATTGCCGATACGGTCTTTAATCTGATCCAACACACCCAGCGACAGCGGCGGCACAACATACTCTTGGCCGTTCAAATTCATGGTAACGCCCGCTACTTTGACAACTTGTTTCATCATCAACCTTTCTTAAATCAAAAAGCCGTCTGAAAATCAGACGGCCGTTATTCCTGAATCCACAGCGTACCCACGCTGAATCCCGCTTCGTCTGCCGACGCCGTGAAATCCACTTCAGGCACGCTGAAATCATCGTTTTTCGCGCTGAACAACGCCAGCTTGCCGCTGGTAACGCTTGCCAGCTCCAGTAACGCTTTTTTACCTTTAAATTGCGTCAAGTAGGAGAGCTTGAACGTCGGCGTATTGCCCATCGCAATATTGGTTAAATCCACTTTTTTAGCCGTCTTGAGCTGGTAGGTGTACACAAAGCTCGGATAAACCGTTTTGCCCTTGTCCGCCTCGGCAAAAGTGTACAGGCCGGTTTTACTGACCGCATATTGGCCTTGCGCCGGATTGGCGGCTACCTTAACCATCGCCACACCGTCGGCGCCCATCACGCCCAAATCTTCGACAAACGTACCGGCAGAGGGCGGCGTAACCTGAATCGTAAATGCCGCCGTCGGAATGGTTTTACCGGCCACGTCCGCATAAATCGCCTTCATTGTGCCGGTCGCAAATTCAGAGCCGAAAAACAGCGTATTCAGAGCCAAGCCGTTAATTAACGCACCTTTCATTTTGCCCGTTACCTTGACTTTGCCCTGTGCTACAGCCAGCGCAAAACGGTTTTGGCCGTAATACTCTTTCAACTCCGCCTGCAAATCTACAGACATTTCCTGCAAGCCCATAATCCGCACCGGAGTAGCATTGGCTACCGCATTGCCGCTTGCATCCGTAATCATTTGCGCGAACACATCGCCCGCGCCGAAAGTCAGTTGCATAATCGCACCTCATCAAAAAAAGCCGCTAGGCGGCCAAAATTACAATCGGAATAACCGCCACGGCCTGCGTACCGAGCGTACCCTCGTCCGTTTCGATTGTTCCCTCAACGCGGCAGTATTCCACCGCCACCCCCTCAGCCGCCAAAGCCGTGCGCCCCGTAATCGGGTGTACCGCATTGACCGCATTGCAGACCGCATCAATCAGCGGATTTATCAGCGGGGCAGGCGCTTCGCCGCCCGTCTGCACATAGAGATACACATCGGCCTTGAGCAGCCATTTGGTTTCCTGCCCCGTGACCGTGACCGCCTGCATATTGCCCTGCGCCATAAACAGCGCGGGCTGCTCGAAACGGGAAACATCATTCCAATGCAGCAATTTACGGCTTTTGGTAACAAAGCCGTCCAATGCCTCCAGTTTCGCCCACAGTGCGGCATATACCGCTTCACGATTCATCATCTCAAAGCCCTTTCTACAGCCATCTGCAAATCCGCTTCAATTTGCGGCTGCAAATCCCGCAGCGCCGAGCGCAGAAAAGAGCGCTCCGGCAGCTTCACATGGCGCGAATGCGCCTTAATCTGCACAGAGCGGCTTTCCCTCAGCGGCCGGCCGAATGCCTGCTTAATTTGGCGTAAATGCGCCTTGACCGACACCGCGCCGCTAAAGCCGTATTCATGCGCCACGCCATAACGGACATTGGTTTTGACCATACCGACCGTTTTTGTGCCGTTCCGTTCGACCACTTGGTTTATCGAGCGGCGCAAATTACCCGTCCGCTTGCCCAACACCTGCCCGGACAGCTTATTGGCGACTACATAGCGCTGCAACATCAATACCGAGCGACCGATAGACGCCTCAATCTGCGCATCTATCCCGGCAGAGTAAGACTTCAACACCGCCGCAATGGTATCGCCGCCGATAAACTCAAAACGCACATTCATGGCTACACCTTGCGCCGGTATTTCTTTAAAATCTCAAACGCCGCAGGCGGCATACCGCCTGATTGCGAGAAATTTGAGAAAGAAACCGTCTCGCCCGCCAGCGATTTACTGGCTACGCCCTTGTTTTCCATCTCGTTCACACGCTGCGCCGCGATAATCAGCACCGCTTCCCGAATATCCTCAGGAATGGTCTCATAGCCCGCCACATAAGCGACTTCCACGTTACGCAGGCCGTCTGAAAAACTGTCATCATAAATCAGCAGCCAGTCGTCATTATCAAAGCCGTGAATCTCACGCCCGTTGACCTTGACCGACTTAACCTCCAGCACAGGATATTGGTTCAACACAATGGCCTTTTTGCGGTTGCCGTTGTAGCGTTCCACATAATCGCGTTTCAGCAGGGTGCGTTGCAGCCAGCTTTCCACCGCCGCTGACACACCCGCCAACACCTGTTTCAGCTCTTCATCGCGCCGATTGTGTTCAATCGCCAAGCGTATTTTCAAATCTGCTAAATCCGCCAGCATGGTTACGCACCCTCTGCGGGTTGGTCCGCTTTGGCACGGCTGCGGCGCGTTTTCTTCGGCTCTTCCGCCTCAGGTTCGGACGGTTCAGGTTCGGACGGTTCAGGTTCGGACGGTTCAGGTTCGGACGGTTCGCCTTGCTCCCCGGCAGCTTCCGGTTTTACCGTAAAGCCGAACTGAAACAGAAATTCGAGCGCCGCCTCCGGTACTTCGACCACACCGTCAACTACCGCGAAATTCTCGCCGCCGAACGACACGTCAGTCATGCACTCTGGTGCATTCAAAACAATTTTCGACATAAAAAAATCCTTTCAAAGAAAAGGCCGTCCAAAACCGGGAAAATCCCGTATTTCAGACGGCCTAAAGCCATTAAGCCGCGTTGGTAATCACGCCGAATGCCGGCATAAAGAAGCCTTGCAGCACCTCGTCCGCGTAAACGCCGTATTCATAGCGGCGCGTGCGCAGCGGCCATTCGATTTGATAATAATCTTGGCGCGTGCGGATTTGCACAAGATTGGTAATGCCTTGCACATAAGCGGGCAGCTTGCTGGAATAGAACATATAAGTACCGGCAGGCAGATTCGGATGCACCACAATATCCAGCTCGTCGCCCGTTACCTTATTCAGGTAAGAAGCGACGACCGTACCGGCCTTAATGCTGCTGATATTGTTCACGTCCACATTCAGCTTAATCAGCGGCGCACCGTTGTTGCCGATAATCAGGCGGGTCAGCGCCACCAAATCGCGGGCATTGCAGTAGATGGTATCGGGCGACAAGCGGTATTTCGTGAAGAACTGCACAAACGCTTCTTCAAATTCATACACGCCGCCCGCGCCGTCCGAAGTCAGGCCGGAAGCCTTATTGTCGCGGTAATAAGCGCCGGAATCGGGCAGGGCGATTTGCGTCAGCAGGCCGTCAAATTCCAAGCTGGAAGTGGAATGGTCTTTATCGGGCAGAGAAGCGGCTGTTTGGCGGCCTTGCGCATCGGCGGCGATTTCCACTTTGGCCGTTGTTGTGACCGCCCCCAGTTTTTCCGCACCTGCCGCGCCCCAGAACCACGCATAAGCCACCGCGCCGCGTACCGCATCCACCTGCGCCGTTACCACCTTGCCCGCACCGGCAGACACAGAGGCCGCCGCCGACTTCTGCGCCGAGCCGCCGCCGAAAGTATCGGTAGAGCCGTCTGCATTTTGGCGGGTGATTTCAGTCGGAATTTCCGCGTCCGCAATATTCAGATATTGGCCGACCGCGCCGTTGTTTGCGCCGGCCACGTCCCAGTAAGCCTGCAAGCCCAAGGCCACGCAGATAACCGACAGGCCAGCGCTGGAAATCGTCCCTTCGCCCGCCGCCGCAACCAGCTTCGGAGTAGGGGTTACGCCGAATTTCAGGCCGGTATTGCCGCCCAAAATCATCATTTCCTCCGCAAGCATCGTCGCTTGCAGCGTTTGCGTTACCGCCAAGGCTTTCACATCTTCAAAACCGCGTGCCGCGTAATCGGCTTCAAAAGTTACATTGTTTTCCAAGCCGAATGAGCGGTAAGCGGCCATGCGCTCCACAGTTTCATGCTCGATAACGCCGCCGCGTTGGCCTTCCGATACGCCCGCGCGTTGGTTTTTGGTATTGATACCGGTAATGGCTTTCCAGTTCGCCTGTACCGCGCGGCCGCCGCCGACACGCGGAATACGGTTACGCAGCGGGGTCAGCACCGGATAGAGTTTTTGAGACGGCGCAGACAGGTCATACATCTGCAAGCCGGTCAGCGCATCGGTCGGTTGGGTAAAGCCTTTGTGCAAGGCTTCACCGCCTAATTGAGCCGACTTCATCAGCTCGATGGTTTCTTGAGTAACACGATTCATATTTACACTCCAAAATAAAAAACCGCCTGCAAGGGCGGGGTTGCACTTACAGGCGGCCGGATTGGGCTGCCTTAACCAGCGTAGCGGCTTCGTCCAGCGAGCCGTCGCCTTTCACAATCGGCGTGAAGCCCTGCAAGAGGTCTTCATTACCGCCGTTGTCTTCGCTTTTCGCGATAACGTGTTTCACACCGCCTTTAGGCGGCGCAGCCTGTTTCTTCAAGGCTTCCAGTTCGGCTTTCGTATCGGCCAGTTCTTTTTGCACCTTAGTCAAATCATCGACTTTCGCATTAAAAGCCTTTTGCAAATCGTCGGGCGTATCGGATTTTTCCGCCGTTTCATCTCCGACCTTGCCTGCTTCGTGACCGACCAGCGACACCAGCGCATTAGCCAGCGTTTGCGCCGCCTGCTTTGCTTCTGCCGTCACATCGTCCGGCAATTCCTCATACTTCGCCGAATTGACAAACCATTGTACCTCTTGCAATACGCTTGCCAGCGACTTCACGCTGTACATCGACTTCTGCACCGACTCGGCTTTCGGCTCGTTTTGCGCCTCGGCCTGTTTCAGGAATTTACGCAACACATCCAGCTCGGCCGCCGAAAATGCCACTTTTTCGGTTTCGTCATCGTCTTTTTTACCGTTTTTGCCGGTATCGTCGTCAGATGATTTTTTGCCGTCTTCATGATCGGATTCAGACGGCTTTTTCTTGGCTTCGTCTTTATCCGCTTCGCCGTTTTCTTCAGGCTTTTCATCATCGCCCTTATCGATTTTGAAGCAGGTGAATACCGCATCGGGGTTAGCAGGGCGGTCAACCAAGCTGATTTCCGTCAGGTTGATGGCCGTAATTTCCGCCTTATTCAATTCGTTGCGGGCTTTCACGCTGCCGCCGATGGAAAAGCCCTTGTAAACGCCCGTTTCCACCTTTTTTACGGCCACAGGGTCAACGATATGCGCCTTGAAAAACGTGCGGCCGTCATCTTCAACCTTGATTTCGACTGCTGTTCCCGCCGCACTCTTGCCGTGCATTTCACGCACCGCGCCGAATTTCATATATTCGGGAATGGCCGCTTTCATCGCCTCGGCGGTAATGATTTCGCCGTCCGAATCCACCGCGCCGCTGGAAGCATAGCCCGATACCGTAATCGTACCGTCGTCCTGCTTCTCTGCCTTGCTGATTTCGGCATACAGTTTTGCCATAACTTGCTCCTTTAAAGGTTTTTCAACACAATGATTAATCCCGCAAAGACACTTCTTGCCTACCTGCCAAAAAAGCAGTATGATTTTCCTAATCCCTTATGCAACGGCTGGGTGTCGTACTTGCCGCTTTCGGTATCCGCCCCAGATATACTGCATAAGGGATTATTCGTCTTTCAGAACGAAATGGTCATAATATTTATGTCCGTCTTTAAGTTCTCTGACTACCATACCTATATTCAATCTTTCATTCCCTACTACTGCTATTCCGGAATATTTGTGTGCCGCAATAATATCAGGCCGTCCGCTTTTGTCCGGGAAAGAGGCTTCGTACTTTAATTTCACGGGTAATTCATCCAGCTTTACAAACAGTGCCAGCTCTACAGGATTGGCATTTGATGCCGCGTGCTTGACACCCTGCCAAGTAACCTGAATATCATGCCCGCTGCTTTCGTTGCGGTAGGTTTTACCGACAAAGTGATCGCGGGCATACTGCATGGCGGCCTTACGCATGGTTTTGGTATCGTCGAAGCTGCCCAACTCGTCTCCCGATACCGTTATTGCCGGAGAGCCGTCCGTCCACCGCCCGCTTTTATCGCGCGGCTGGTTCGGGTTGTATCCCTTGGCCAATTTAGCCGTATCGACTACCGGCAGCACCACACACCGACAATTTGGGTGCGACGGCGGCATTAAATCCCCACTGGGGAAATGCTCGTGCAAGCCGACCACGCCCGCCGCGCCGTTTTCATTGCAGATTTCAGATACCTTATCGTCTTCCGCCGTCAGCCACTCTTTGCCGTTTACCAGCCCCGTCTCCGACCAGCCGATATAAGTACCCATGCCGTCCGCCCGCGCCATCTCCGTGCGGGCAATCGTTGTCGCGCGGGTTTTGCTGAATGCGTGCGAGGTTTTCAGACGGCCTGCCAGTTCGGCGGGGCTGTCGCCGTTTTCCAGCGCGTCTTTAACCGCCTGCCGTATCATGCCGCGCGCACCCTCGGTAATCTGCCATTCGGCATTGGGGTTTTGAACCAGTAGGCCGTCAACCCATTTCATGCCGACCATTTCCGCCGCCCGCTGCGCCGCCCATGCTGCCGCGCGGGCGCGTATGGCCGTTACCATGCCCACGGCAGGGGCGGGCATAACCTGAATCAGCGCAGTATAGGCCGCTTGCTGCGCCGCCTGCCGCAAAACAGGCTCGACCGCCGCCGCCAACACCGCCCACGGCGCAAAGTCCAAGCCTTGCGATACCGTCTCGGCAATGCGGCGCACTTCCGCCTGCCAGTCATCGGCTTCAAAATCGATGGCCGCGTTTTTCAGCATGGCGGCTACCTGCGCCGCCACATCATCGGATAAGGCCGCCAGTTCAGCCTCAATAAGCGCGGCGGCTTCCTCTGCGCTGATTGGGCTTTCCGACTTTCCCAGCTTTTCAGCCTCGTTATCGGAGTTATCGGGTATATTTTCAGACAGCTTTTCAGGCTTGCCACTTTCGCCATCGGGCGGCGGCTCGTCATCGTCAGGCTTGCCGTTTTCAGACGGCATTTCATCTTTCGGCAACGGGTCTCGTCCCAGCTCCGCACGCACCTCATCAACCGTCAGAATATTGGCATTGGCGTACATCACGAAAATTTCCGCCTGCTCGCGCGGAGATTGCGCGTCATCGCTTACCCATACGAACTCATATTCAGCCATACCCATAAAACGGGAAAGCACATCATCAATAATGCTCTTGACCCAGTTTTTCAGCGGCTCCAAGCCCTCGGCCAGCGACTGCTCGCGGCTCGTTTCCGCCACAGCGCGGTTAACCTGCGCCACAAACGGCGTCGGCTCGATAGAGAAGCAGAAGCACACCACCCGCGCCAGCCATTCGTCGTACATATCCTTCAGCGGCGGTTGCTTCGTCTCATGAAAATTGCGGGAAAGCTCGCCCGGCACAAAACGCATCTTGCGCCGCTCGGCATTATTGCCCGAAATCAACAAGTCCCAGTAATCCTGAAAACGCTGAATATCATCGCGCGTCCACGATTCCGGCACACCCACAAGCGCGTCCGGCACGCTGCCCGAACGATAATACTCAAGCTGGTGCGACATACGGCGCAGCGCGATATTGACCGTAGTAATAATCTGCTCCACGGGGCTGTAACCGTAAACTTTATAAGTGCGCTGGTTACGCGGACGGTAAATCAGCTCATCTGCCGTATAGTCCACCGCAGGCAGGCCGCGCAGCACCTGCTGATAAGCCGTTTCAGGCGGCATCGGCGTTCTGCCGTAATCATCAATCACACGCTTGATGGTCGCCCCGTCTATCAGCTCCAGCGCATACAAATCCCCGCCCAGCGTTTTACGCGGATAAATGCACGGCGCATCAATCACAAACAAATCTTCAAGCAGCATCCGCAGCCAGTCGTTCCAGTTATTCAACTTGTCAGGCCGTCTGAAAAACGCCACCGCATCATCAATCCTGCCGTCTTTACGCTTCGATTCATCATCAGCCGTCGCCTCAACATCGCGCCGCTGTATCGTCCAATCCAGCTTTTCCATCTGGTCTTTGCGCGTCTCAATAACCAAGCGCAGAATGTCGTAGTTATCGGCCAAATAGCGCAAATCCCGAAAGCCGACAGCCTCGCCTTGGCGCGGGCGGCTCTGCCCCGTATTCCAATAAGGCTCGTAATCCTGCGCACGGCCTTTCACATCATCAGGTGCAACCGGCGGCGGCGCACTCCCCGCATTGAACCAATCCGACTTACCCGTCAATGCAAACTTGATACCCTCGGCTGCCCGGGCAACAAACCCTGCCGAAAGAGGCGTTTTATTGCCCATAATCAGCCTTTCAATACAAAAAATGCCAAGCAACCCGTAGGGCCGTTTGGCATTTGTGCTAAAAATTACTGTCCGCGCCTGGCCGCTTCTTCTGCAATCCAATCCAGCATACCGGTGGTACTGCGCGTCATCGGCTCCAGCGCATAGCGTAGCGCATCGATATAGTGGTTATGCTTGTCCTCGGGCTTAGGCTTCACATCGCCGCTTAAGCGGTCGGTCTCGTAGCTGTACAGCCTGAACTCCCGCGCCACCTCCTCACAGCGCGTATGAATCACCACCTTATCGAACGAACGGATAAAACCGATACCGTCTTCCACGCTGCCTTTGCCTTTCAGTGCCCCCGTAATGCGGGGCAGGCCGTGGCGTTTCAAATAGCTGATACTCTCAGGCCGCGCAGAATCCGCACGGATAACGTATTTCTCCACATCAGGCATGGCTGCTTTTAGCTCCGCCGCCGTATCGTCAAGCTCGATACCTGCGCCGCCCGCCTCACGCTCAATCCACAGCTTGCCGTCATAAATCCAACACTTCACACAAGCCGTCGGGTCAACCGAAAAGCCGAAGTCCAAGCCGAAATAAGGGCCTTCCCAATCTTCAGACGGCTCAAAATCATCTATTCGGTATTTATTCCTGAAGACTTGCGCGTCCGAAAGCTCATAATACGCACCCTCCCATATCCACGCATACCGCGCAGGGTCAAGGCTCTTTTGCTGGTGCAGGCGCTGCTCTTTAAGCACATCAGGGAAAAACGGATTGTCGTTGTAATTCATCTCCACGATACACGAGCGCGGCGGCACATCTTTTCTAAACCGCCTGTCTGTCGCGCTGTTCTCGTTTTTCGGATTCCAGATTACCCAAATTTCCGACTTAGGCGCACGTATCGTCGGCTCCAGAATTTCCCAGGCTGTCTCCGCAATATCCTCAGCTTCCTCAACGATACACACATCAATCTTAGCCAAAGACTTCACAGACTGAATATTGTTACGCAAACCCTTAAACAGAAACTCCGTACCGTTTGCCCCGCGCAGATAGTCCACGCCCACATCGTAAAACGTCTCCAGCCACGGCTCGGAAGCAATCGCCGCCTTCAACTCCGCATGAAAAGATTGCGGGATAGAGTTCTGAAACTCACGCACGCACAAAAAGCGTAACGGCTCCATATACCCCCATATCGCCGCCATCTTCGCAAAATTAAATGATTTGCCCGAACCGCGCCCGCCGAACGCCCCGCGATAACGCAGCGCACCGCGAGGCTGCGTAAACACCTGTCTTATTTTTCGGGGCAGCTTAATCTGTACCTCACTCATCAGGCACAACCAGCTTAATCACAGTAGGGGATAGGCTGCCGTCTGAACTTGTATTGTCCACCTTGTCAGTATAGCCGTGCTTCGTCATCAACAGCTTGGCAAACGGCGCATTAAACTCGCCTGTCAGCGTGTTATCAATCAGCAGCATTTCTTGTGCGGTGTTGATTGCCTTTAATATGTCAGAAAAATTTTCGTTTTTTCTTGCCCATTCGTAAACACATTCACGGCTTCGTCCCAGTGCAAACGCCAAACCGGCTATGCTTGGCACGGCATTTCCTTGTTCTTTATAACCGCCTTTCAAATATGCCCACGCGCACTCAATCACTTCATCAGTCAATTTACTTGACCCTAAAGGCCGCCCGACAGGGCGTTTTTTATCGCTCATATCAAACCCCCCATATCTTTTTGAAAAACAATAAAAAAATCCGCCACAAAAGGCGGATTTGTTGTGAAAAATGCTTGACTTTTGTTTTAGTTTTAACTAAAACAATACCTGTTGAGCGGTTCAACAACGGGAAAAGCCCCACCGAAGCGGGGCGATTACATAAGGGATTAGAAAATGAATAACATCACTATTCAAATTCTGTTCTTTCTGTTTCTGATGTTGGTAAGCGCAACGGCTTACTGAAAGCTAGGCGGTGGCGGCAACCGCCGCCTAGTTCCCTTATCTTACAAAACCCTGCCGAAAAAATCAAGGAAAAGCCATGACAAACATTTCCCCCGAAGCCAAAAAGCGCTATGCTAAAACTGCCACCGCCATTAATCAAGCCAAGCTCAAAAGCGGCGAATACCGCCGCATCGGCGTGCAGGGCAAAGCGGCAGAGATGGATATTATCGACGCCGCCATCGCCAAAGCGGGCGGCTCAAAAACCCAGGCATTGGTTGCCATCTGTTCATTTTATTTGGAAAACGCCTGATTTAATGATTGGCAGGCGGCTTCAGCATAAACAGCTTTTCATATTTCCCGCTGCCGTCATTACCGCCGCCCGCCAATGTTGAACGGGCTTTTTCAAAGTGGAATACGGCTTCAAAACGCGGGTCTGAAATATGATAGCTGCTGATAATCACGATATTCTTTTGCGCCATCTCTGCCGCCCAATCGTAAAACGCGGGGCTGTCGAAACGGCTTTGCGTGTAGCCGCCCATATCGCTGTTTTCATATGGCGGGTCGCAATACAAAACCGCGCCTTCTATTTCAGAAAAGGCGCGGTAGTCTTTGGCGGTTGTTTCCAGCTGTTGAAGCTGTTCCAACTGTTGAAGCCGTTGAAGCTGATGAATCCGTGTCATCTGTTCCAGCCGTATCTGTCCCAGCTTCAGAAGCTGCCGATAGGTTTCTGTTTCCCGATACCCGCTAAAGGTATCATGCCTGCGGATAATTTCAATCGCGGCCCGATACTTCATATCGGCAATTTTCCTACTGTACAGATAACTGCGGCGGTTGTAGCCGAAGCTGTTCACCAGCAGCTTGATTTCGTCATCAATACTTTTTTCAGGCAGGGCGCGGATATGCAAAAATTCTTCACGGCTGACAATCAGGGATTTCAGCCAATCGCGGTCTTGACTGATAACCCGTTTCAGCATCGCGCCCGAAATTGGGCATAAGTCGTTGTAGCGGACATCAAGGCCGTTCAACAGGCATTCCACTGTAACTGCTCCGCCGCCGCCGAACAAATCATATACAGGTTTTTCGCGTCCGAAATTCTGAATGATGATTTGCACAATCTGTTTGCTGATTTTCTTTTTACTGCCCTGATACGGTAAGCCGATAGGGCGGCCTTTACGGATTTTTGATGGGTTTAAATACAGCATAATCACAACCATAAAAAAGGCCGTCTGTTTTCAGACGGCTACCACCATTTCACGGCGGCAATTACTGCCGCCAAGCCAACCAAAGAAGCAAAAATCAAAGCGGCATTGGCCAGCTTGTCGCCAACTTTATCTGCACCGTATTCACTCATTTTCCCACCTATCTTTAAACGCGTTTTCGGGTTATACTTCATTCAATTTTCAATCCTTTGTCCGTTAAAGGGTTGTAAACAGAAAAGCCCTGAAAGATTCCAGCCTTTCAGGGCTTTTTGCCGTACTGCACGCCGATATTTCAGGCGTAAAAAAACCGCCTTTTTAAGGGCGGTTTCTCTAGATACAAGAAGATACAGTATCAAATTAGGGGGAATTATTTTACACTTTTGTCAAATTGTCAAGTGTAAAGGTTATTTGCCTACTTCAAGTTTGCTGCCGTCCTCAAAGATTACAACTTCTGGCTCGTAAGTGAATTTCATATCTTTTGTCGGGGTTTCTGCAAATTTAATATCCTCTTGGATAAAGTGATTAACATCTACCGTACCGCTAAAATCAAATTCTTTTCCCGGTGCCAGTTTTCCATCAAGCTCTATAAAATCGCTCTTGAACTCAACTTTTTTCAAGACATCATCAAATTTATCAGTAAAAGTGAGAATCCCTTTAATCCCGGTAATGGCTTTATCGGATTTATTGATAATTTTGAGTGCAATACGAACTTTGTCATCATATTTATATTTACCCTGCTGAAACTCATGATGAACAAAAATTACGTCAACCGCTGAATTTAACACAGTCCGCTTTGCCTCCAGCTCTTTTCGGGCTTTTTCTTCCTCAGCTTTTTTTGCCTCTTCTTTTACCTTTTGCTCTTCTGCAAATTGTTTTTGCCGCTTGATTGCTTCCCCTACAGTAATACCGTAGTTGTCACTTGCGTTTGCTCCAAAAATTTGCCCGGCTTCAGCACGAAAAACATAGGCAACCAATAATTTTTTCTCATCATCAGATAATTTTTTAATCTGCTCGGCGTTTTTCTCAACATCTTCTGCTTTTGTTAACAGAATATCTTTAGGATCTGAGCAAGCAGCCAGCAAGCCAATCATCAAAATAGCAATTAATTTTTTCATATTAATATACTCCTTTAGAGTTTAATTAATTTAAACATGGCGTAGAAATATAACATTCTGGGAATAGAATCATCATCAAGTTCATGATTAAATTCATATCTCAAGAACCATTTAGGAATTTTTGAAAGTCCCCAAATATACATAAAAGCGGCCATCGCCTGAGCTATTTTTGCTTGTTCTTTAGTTAGAAAAGGAACAGCCTGGATTGCATCATCGAAAATGGTTTCTAATATTTCAATGTTATTGGCGTACGGATAACCTTGCCAATAAATACGTCTATTCCCCCCAATTCCTCGAGGTTTTTCGCTGGATGCTTCATAAAGTGAAACAATTAACGTTATCACTTAAAACCGAACTACTTTTTCAAAAGCCACGCTGTAAATTAGCCGCCACGCCAAACCATGCGACCAAGCAACTGAAACTGATGTGAAGACTCTGGCGTTACTTCGATAGGAGGGTAGTCGGGATTACTACTAATTAACAGTAGACCATCTTCAGTCTGCCTAATACGCTTAATATAAAACTTATCTTTAAAGACAACGGCGTAAATTTCATCATCCGCTATATCCAAATCACTGATGTCTATAATCACAGTATCCCAATCTTTCAAATCGGGCTCCATGCTGTTACCGCGTACATACATCCCCCTAAGGGTGTTTGGATTCAGTCGCCTTGCTCTAAACCATCTCTCCCTGAAAGTTAGCGGATCTTCTTTGTGATTTGTGACCCATACGAAATTACCCGTACCTGCAGAAAGCTTGTATTCATACATTTGAATTTCAAAATGGGTATGCTCTGTATCAACTTCTTCTTGAATGGCAATCGCCCCTGCTTGAGGCATCAGGCTTTCTCCAAATTGCAGCCACGGCGCAGATACATTTAATACTTCAGCCAAACGCTCCATACCGTCCGTCCGTGGCTGCGCCAGCCCTAATGTGTAGCGTCTCACCATCTCATAGCTGATTCCAGTATTTTTAGATAGCTCGGGAAGTTCTATTCCGGCTTTTTCTTTCGCCTTGTTCAGGCGTTCGGCAAATTCAGGATATTTAACTTCTTTTGATGTCATGGTAGCTGCTTTCTACTTTTGGTAGAAATCATAACGAGAAAGTTAAGAGATTGCAATTCTATTTTCAGTAGTATAAAATCTACTTTAAGTAGCTACCTTAAAATTAATTGTGCACTGATTATGAATAATGAAGCATTTCAAAAAATGCTGGATAACTGCGGCAGCATTTCCAGCATTGCAAAACATTTTGGCATTCGTCCGTGGGCTGTATCGAAGTGGAAGAAGCAAATCCCGGCAGAACGGTGTCAGGAATTGGTAAAACTTTCTAAAGGGAAATTAAAGCCGTCCGAACTCCGCCCCGACATTTTCGATTAAGGGAAAGTAATGAGTGCTTTTGAAAAAACCGTGCTGCTTCTTTTAGGCATTCAGACGGCTTTACTGTTACGGATTACGATTGATCGAGCTCAATCATCAATTCGAGAGCTGCGAAAGCGTTTAGAGCGTCAATATGCACATATCTGTCGGAAACCCTCAGTTTCCCCGGTAGGCCGTAAATACCTTCGATATTCAGAATATCCCCTCGTTGCGGTATCGCAAATTCCGGTATTTCGATACTGGTATTTTGCAAGAGTGCGACGGCTGGGTGATTTGCTGAGGGAAGAAAATGTAGTTTGACCTTCATTGTTACTCCGTTAATTGTGGTTGTGGAGCTTCAATTATAGCGGAGACATGACAAAGCGGACAGACGCTTGACAGCCCGGACAGACGGGTAACAAACGTGAAAAAGCCCACGCGCGAACGTGGGCAATTTCTAGGTACTTACTTTTTGCAGGTAGGTTTGAAGATTATGAATGAAAAAACAGATTTAAGCAAGCGCGAAAAGCGACTTTATGAGTTGCGTATGCTGATTGTCGGCTATATGCAGATTGAAAACATTTCCAAAGCCCGTGAACATTTTGAGCTGTGGCAGGCTGAATTAGAGTTAGAGAAAGACAAGCAGGTGGCGCAATGAGTAAATATATCGTAAATGCCTTTCAAGTGCCGAATGCGGTTGTTGACGAACTGATGTGGCAACTTTCGCCAAATGCTTTCAAGCTGTACATCATGATTGTGCGCAAAACAACGGGCTGGGGGAAGTCTTCGGACAAAATTTCCATCAGTCAGTTCATGCAATACAGTGGCATTAAAAAGCGAGATACCGTTATGGCCTGTTTGGCCGAATTGGAAAAATTCAATCTGATATGCCCCGTAAAACGCTCAGGAATGACTAACGAATATACCCTAAAAAAATTGCCCGAAAATATGGGTGAACCAGTCCCGAAAATGGGGACTGCTACCAGTCCCGAAAATGGGGACTACCCAAAAAACGGCACCAGTCCCGAAAAATGGACTAGGGTAGTCCCGAAAATGGGGACTGCCACCAGTCCCGAAAATGGGGACACACAAAACCCAATACAAAACCCACTAGACAAAAAGAGTGTCGTCGATGGAAATTTTGCAGGCGAAAATGACTTGGCTGAAGACCAAAATTTTGCAGGCGAAAAACAGATTGCTGAAGACCGAGAGAGTGTCGCCGCCGAAGCGGCGACTCCCGCCCCGAAAAAATCCGTTGCTGAAAACAAAAAACGGTTTGAGGCGGTCGTCGAGGTGTTCAATCGGGTTTTCGCTGATTGCGATGGGGTTGTGAAAGTCAACCTGCAAACTGTACCCAACCCCAAGACTGGGCGCATGGGTTACACGCAAACCAACGAAAAACGCCTGAAGCTAATCCCCTACGCATGGCAGATTGCCAAACTGCGCTTGGAGGCTTGGAAAGACGAAAACGGCCTGATTGACGGCGAAGAGCCGAGCGGCAAGCACGTTTTGCAGTGGTTTGAAACCTACTTCGGGGAATGCCTGCAAGACCCGTTTATCAACGGGACGGCTGAACGCCACAGCCACAAAACTTGGAAAGCCGGGATTGATTACCTGCTGCGCCCTGAAACGCTGGAAGCCCGCGTACTGGAGAAATAACCGTGAACGAATTTGAAAACAACCCGATGGAAGAGCTGTTTAGCCAGGAAGCGGAGCAGGCAGTATTGGGCGGCCTGATGGTGGACACTGCCGCATTTGCCAAGGTTGCAGACCTGAAAGCCGAAATGTTTTACCTGCCGTCGCACCGCATGATTTTCAGCGCGATTGCTGACTTGGCCGCAGACGGCAAAAGCGCCGACGTAGTTTCCGTATCGGAACGCTTGAAGGCCAAAAGCCAAGCTGAAGAAGCGGGCGAGCTGGCCTACCTGATTGACTTGGCGCAAAACGTGCCGTCTGCCGCCAATATCCGCCGATACGCGGAAATCGTGGAAAACCGCCATACCGAGCGCCGCTTGCTGGCGGCGGGTGCAAAAATCGAAGAAATCGCCTTGAGCCGTGAAGGCAAAACAACTGCCGACAAATGCACGGAAGCCGCAGCGGTACTGCGTGAAGTCAACGACACGCTGCTCAAACGGGCGAAAACCGAAATGACGTATCACGAAGCCCTGAATGACGTGCTGGACTACATTTCCGAAGTTCACGAACGGGGCGATTTTTTGGGGTTAAGCACAGGACTGAAACAGCTTGATGACGCCATCAAAGGCTTGCAGGCGGGAAACCTGATTGTGATTGCAGCCCGCCCGAGCATGGGTAAAACCATCTTGGCAGAAAACATTGCCCGAGCCGTTGCCAAAGCGGGTAAGGTTGTTCACTTCCAAAGCTACGAAATGACGCAGCGGGAGTTGATGCTGCGAGCGATTGCAGCGGAGGCGGGCATCGACATGGGCAACCTGATGAAAGCAAGCCTGACACAATCCGAATACCACCGTCAAAGCGATTTTTTCAGTGCGGCGATGGACTGGAAATTTACCATCGACACCGCCCCGATTGACGCCGACCGCCTTTGCTTGCTGGCGCGGGATAAAAAACTTTCAGACGGCCTTGATTTGCTGGTTATCGACCATCTGCACTTAATCCCCAAGCCGGGCAGAAACAGCGAAGTGCAAGAGCTGGCCGATATTACGGGCAAGCTGAAACGCTTGGCGGCAGAGTTAAAAATCCCCGTGATTTTGGTGGCGCAGTTAAACCGCGCCGTTGCCAAGCAGAACGACAAACGCCCGACAATGGCGGATATACGCGGCAGCGGCGGGATTGAGCAAGACGCGAACATCATCATCATGCCCCACCGTGAACACTACTACGACCCTGAAAACAGTAATCCCGACCTGGCAGAGTTGATTATCGCCAAAAACCGAAACGGGGAAATGGGCAAGCTGATTGTCGGTTATCAAGGCCGTTTCCAACGCTTCACGAACGAGCCTGATTATTTCTGGCAGCCGCCGAAGCATGACGAACAACCGAAAAGGCGGAGCGCATGAAGCAATCTTGCCTGACCTGCCGCCATTGGCGCGTACCGACCGAAATCAACGCCGACGGTGTGCGTGTGCTGGGTTGGTGGGCAAGACAGGGTTACGGGGAATGCGCGAAGGAGGGCGTAGGGCATTGGAAGCCGCGCGGCCATGTTTGCGGGGATTTTCAGACGGCAGATGCGGTGGAAAAGGTGAAACGGGAACAGGCGTTTGCAAAGTTAAGGAGAAAATCAACGCTAGGCGGGTAAATTTAAGCAGGAAGGCGGGTTAAATCGTTTTCCTATATCTACCCCTGCCAAGAGCCAAAAGTGCGCTTAAAACGTAAATTTGAGAGATTTATTAAAAAAGAAAGCGGGCTGCAAAATGAGTGAAGCATTGTTTGCCGTAATTGTCATGGCGGGATTTTTTCTTTTGATAGGTTTTGCCCTTTATCTCGACTACAAAGACCGCAGCAAATATTTAGGACTGCTGGAAGCCTTGGCCAATATGGAAGAAGAACTTGAGAAAGAGCGTAAATCCCGAAAGCAGGCGCAAATCGAGCTGCAAGACTGCATTGAAAAGCGTAACCGTATGGGATTGGAATTTAGCCGCCGTTTGTGCGAAGAGCGGCGCAAGCGGGAAAGTGAAAACAAATGAGCATACTGATTGAAATGATTTGCAGCTTGGCCGTGGAGTTCGGTTTATGGCGACGGTAGGAAGCAAATACGGCAACCGCAAGACCAACGGCTACGACAGCCGCAGAGAAGCGCAGTATGCCGCCAAGCTCGAAGCATTGCGCCGCGCCGCCGACCCTGAAACGCGCGTGGCGGATATTCGAAAGCAGGTGCCGTTTGAGCTGATACCGGCTCAGCGCGGCGCAGATGGCAAAGTGGTAGAGCGGGCGTGCAAATATATTGCTGATTTTGTGGTAACGCGCGCCAGCGGCAGGGTAGATGTGATTGATGTGAAGGGTTTCAAAACGCCCGACTACATCATCAAACGCAAATTGATGTTGAAAGTTCACGGCATACGGATTTTGGAGGTTTAGGCAATGAGTGAGTTTATCGGGCTGTATGGCCGCGTGGCCGATGTAAAGGCGGTGAAATCGTTGGGCGTGTGCCGCGTGGTGGTGGAGGTGCCGATTGAGCAGCATAAGGCGGTAACCAACGGCTTTTGGGACGCTGATGTGTTGGTAACGCTTTCGGACGGCCGCCAAGCCTACGGGGTGGCGAAAGCGGAGGCTGCCGATGTGGAAGAAGCCGCCGACGCAGCCCAAGACTACGGCGCGTATTATCAAACTCTGTATAAAAAAGGTTTCTTCAACAATCCGTCCCTGTGGTTCGTTATCGGCAGCGATGAGGCTTATCAGCAATGGACGCGCAGCCGTCCGTCTGCCATCAGTAATAAGGGCGATTGGGTGGAAGAAATCGGCGAATACCGCTGCGAATATGCGCATGTGCGCCGTGTGGCCGCAGGCAGCGGCACGGCTTCCAAGCCCGAATATTCAGGCTTACCGCTGCGCCATGAAGAACACGCATTGCAGCATTCGTTGGGCGAAATGGGCGTATTACAGCACTACGGCAAAAACATCAACACCCCAAGCGAAGCCGCCGCGTGGTTTGAAAAGAAAGCCGCCGAAAACCGCACCGCATGGATTAAAGACGCGCTGCACCGTTTGTTTGGCGTGGAGAGCCTGAAAACCGTACCGCCGTCTGAATTTGCCGATTGGGCAAAGGCAAACGGCCTTTACGCCGCCTTGCCCGCCGCTTTTAAATGAAAGAACTGAAAAATGCTTGATGAAATCCTACATGTTTACGGGCAGCAGCAATATCACGACGATTTAATCATTTGCGGCACGCGTCCTGCATTGGAAAAGCTGAAATCCGCTATCGAAGCCGCCTTAACTCATTCTGACGGCTTTGAAATGGGAACAGGCTTTCAGAATGACGGGGAAGGCTATGACATCGAAGTTTACTTAGTTACAGAGGCCGAAGCCATGACACTAAACCACGCCTACCACAATACGGAAATGTTTCCGGATTCAATCGGCTTCGACGGCTGGGACGGCTACGATACAAAACCATACAGCCCGAAGTCTGCAAACTAACAGCCGTATTCAAATAACCCGCAGGAAATCCCGCACCATGACAGAGCAAGCACCATTCCGCAGCGCAGAAGACGCCTTAACATTCGCCTTTCATTACTCGTTTGAGCAATCCCCCAAAAACATCATGAGCGGCCTGTTAAATCAAGGCGCCATCGGCAGCGGCCACGGCTTACACGGTACAGACGGCGCAGCGCAGGCCGCCATGATACACAACATTTTAAACGAGCTTCCCGACCCGCAGCGGTGGGCATTGACCGTGCGCTTTGCCGACACCCCGGGCGAATGCCCCTGCTGCGGCGGCGAACGCCAATCGCAGGCATGGACGCAGGCCGCCGACAATTTGGGCTTGCTGGCCGCGCAGGATAAAGGCGAACTGGACGGCATAGGCAAAGCCGCACGGCGTGAGCTTATCGGCAAAATCCTGAACCGCAGGAAAACCGACATTACCGCGATTGCCCAATCCGCAAGCTGTACGAGGCAAACCATCAGCAACAAGGTTAAACGCCTTGCTCAACGCCTGAGCCACTACGAACGCGCGGGGCTGGATGCCTGCCGTGCTATTTTCAAAGAGCGGGGCGTTATCGGGTAAAATGAGATGTAAAACGGTTTAAATAGGCTGTTTTGTGTTTTGTAACAATATCTTCAACTTTTCAACTAAAATACTTGAAATATGCTTTATGGTTTGGTATTATCGGCCTGAATCAAATGCAGTATAGTTACTGTATATACAGAAAAGGAGCTTGCACAATGGGACTGACTACATTCGGCGAAGCCGTTCGAGCGGCTCGTCGTCAAACCAAACAAACTTTACAAACAATGGCGACTGCACTAGGTACTTCCCCTGCCTTTTTAAGTGCCATGGAAACCGGTCGCAGTAAAGTGCCAATGGATTTTGTTGAAAAAGTTGAGGTTTTTTTCGAAAAATTAGGTCATCCAGTAGATAACCTAAAGCAAAAGGCCATGGTTTCTAATGAGAATGTATCGTTAAGCGGCTTAAGTTTGCAGCAACAAATGTTGGTAGCTGGTTTTGCCAGCTCGGAATTCAGCAAAGAACAATTGAATCGATTTGCTGAATTATTAAGAACCATTCATCAGAAAGAGTCATTGAAAGAAGGTGATGATGCAGCAAATTAAATACTCAATGCGTGGTACGCGCGTGGAAACGTTAAGTGAAGATACAATTCGGTTTTTTGCAAACGAGGCCGCCAAGTTTTTGGTGGTAGATAAGCGTACCCGTAAAAAAATGGATACGTTTATGGAAATGTTGGAAGAGTATGGTATTGTAATTGATGTTGTGGCAGATGATGAGTGGCTGGATATTACCAATGCAATGTGTAATAACGGTACCATCCTATTGCCGAATAGCCTCTACTCGCGTATTTGTTTTGGCGAGGATGAGGCCATTTTTATTTTCTTTCATGAATTGGGACATTTGCTATTAGGTCATAAAGCGATGCTGCATCATAGTGATGCTCTACCTACACAGCAAGAAGATTCCGAATGGCAGGCAGACCAGTTTGCAAAATGTATTTTGAAACAAATGGGCATTAAGTATTTCCCAGAGCAGTTAACTTTGAAATTTTAAAAAGAAAACGACTTGGAATGTTGGCGCATCCCAAGTCGCGTATAGTTAGTGATTTGAATGTGCAACTTTACACTAACCGCTGTGTATTATGAGGATACACAAATTTACTAGACCGTGAATTATCCTATGATACCGGCGCAGGAGCAAATTTTTTACATTTCGAAAGGTTGTAAAAAAATTGAAAACGTAGCACGCATTACAATAGGAGATCAGATAATGACCTGCAATTGTAACTGTACTGGCTTAAAACCAGTTCGCGTTCGCCAATATGACCGTTATCGCAACGGCCAATGGGAAATTGTATGCACTCATTGCCGCAGTTTGCCTAGCCGATAACTGATGCTAATTATGGCAAATTAGCCATAATTAGCTGCCGAGTAACCAAAACCGCCCAAAGTAGGGCGGTTTTTTTATAAAAATGCTTGGCTTTATTATATGGCTACGATATAATACATTTATGGATTAGGAAAGAAGAAATCCCGCCGTTGGAGGCGGCGGGAAATCCGAAAAAGAAAGGAGGTGATGAAAATGATTAAGTTCTTAATCCTGTTGATTATGTTACTTATCTCTAGCAAAGCATGGTAACGTAGTTAACTAAATCGGGGCGGTGGAAACGCCGCCCTTCCTCCAAACTTTATATAACCATCTTACCAAAGGATACCCGAAATGGCAAATTCCAATACCGAGCATTCCCGCAAGCTGCGGCAGACCACCGCCGCCGCCTTTGCCAAAGCCAAGCTCGCCAGCGGCGAATACAAGCAGTTTGCCGTTAAAGGCAAAGCCGAAGACATCGATGCCGTTCTGGCGGCCATCGAAAAAGCAGGGGGCAGCAAAATCCAAGCCCTTAAAAAAATCTGTACCGAATGGCTGGCAAGCCGATAAGCTAAAGCACACACCAAACCCGCCCAGAGCGGGTTTTTATTTTGCCTGTAGCAAGCCGCCCCAATGGGGCAGTTTTGTTTATTTCATAAATTCACACACAAAATTCTATTTAAAATCAACAAACACTACTTTTAGTATGAAATAAAGGCTACTTTAAGTTGCTATTTAATACTACTTAAAGTAGAATACACCCATCGAAGCAAAACACTTCAATGTTCTTTAACAGTTAGGTGCAAAAAGCAGCGAGAGCTGCTAGGCAGGCTTTCTGATACAGCCTGCCGCAAACAAGCCGAGGCTAGACAAAAATCTAGTGTGAACGAGGCAAATCAGATACGACGCTGGGAATAAGCGAAGTAGGCAGCGCAAGGCTGCTGAAAGAGGACATTTAACAGGGCGGTTTGCACCGCAGGCCGCCCGATTAAATATCTTCAACAAACAAGGAGCAAGCAAATGAAACAAGCCAACCAAATCAAAATCGCCCGCACCATCGAACAAGTACGCGGCATTCAAACCAACATTCACCGCGCCCGCCACATCGGCATCATGGCCGCCGACAACGAGCGCATCGACACCCAAGTTCACATCATTAAACAGCTCTACAGCGAAATCGACACCAAAACCCAAGGCGGCGAAAAAGAAGACCACGCAGTAGAGCAGGCCATTCAGCAAGCCCTGTATCGAGTGCAAAGCTGGCAGATGGCCGCAGCCTAAACCACCCGCCCCGCAACAGCGGCCGCAAGGCAGAAAGCAGGGCGGGGCAACCACAGCAAAGGAAACACCATGAGCCCCACCAAATACCTGTTAGAACGCTACAAATGGCACTTTGAGATTGCCTATCTCGAAATACCCGACTGGCTGGACGAGCCGACCAAACAGGCAGCCATAGAGCAGGCCCACCGCCGCGCCATGCAGCAGGCCGAAGACGACCTCGAATACTGGAGTGAGACATGACCGAAGCAGAATACTACCGCCGCGAAAACCAACGCCAGCTTGACGACAGCGAGCGCGAACGCATCGCCCTTGTATATAAAGCCGACTGCCAAGCCATCGCCCAAGTCGAAGCCTGCCAGTATCAAGAAAACGCAGCAGACTCAGGCGAAGAATACGATACCGACAACTGGCGCGAATGCCTGATTTACGCCGCCGAAGACATCGGGGAAGCCGAAGCCGAAGCCATGGCCTTTTGGATTGAATACCGCGCCGACTTCACATTTACCGACCAAATCGACAAGTTGGCCGCCGAGAGCCGCCAAGCACAAAAACAAGCCGCCTGAAAATGGCGGCTTTTTTCATGGAGCAAAAAAATGAAACTACGCTACCCCCTGCTGACCGCCGCCGCCTTTGCCCTCGGCTTCTGCACCCACGGTATCGCCTACAGCAGCAAGCCCGAGCAAACCACGCAGGCCGAATGCATGACGACCGAAACCCAAATCAACTTTGAAGCCTGCCCCCATCTCGCAGGGGGCGGCATGGTAGAAGAGCCAAGCCATGATTGACGAAATCCAAACCCGCAGGGAATTTGAAAAATGGTACGCCAAGCAACCCACCAAATACCGCAAACGTCTTGAGCGGGATATTTTAGGCGACTACTTCAGCCCCACCACCGATATAGTGTGGCAAGCATGGAAAGAGCAAGAACACAGAAAAAAGGCCGTCTGAAAAAGACGGCTTTTTTACGGAGAAAACAAATGAGCTACCGAGAAGAAAGCCTGCCCGCCGACCCTAGCGACACCGACCGCTATCACGGCAGCGACCCCACCCGATATAAATAAGGAAAGCCCGAAAATGAGCATCATGACCCTGATTTTAGGCGAAAGCGGCACAGGAAAAACCACATCGCTGCGCCATCTCGACCCCGCCCAAACCCTGCTGATACGCAGCATTGCCAAGCCCCTGCCGTTTAAATCGGCAGGTTGGCAAAACTTCAACACCGACAACCCGCAGGGCAGCATCTACACCACCGACCAGAGCGCCACCGTCTGTAAGCTGCTTCAATCCCCTTACGTGCAGCAAAAACAGATTATCGTCTTAGACGACTTCCAATACATCATGGCAAACGAATTTTTCCGCCGCAGCCATGAAAAAGGCTTTGAAAAATTCGCCGAAATCGGACGCCTGGCATTCGACATCATCAACCTTGCCCAAAGCCTGCCCGACCATATCCGCGTTTACTTTCTCTGGCACACCGAAACCGACGCATTCGGCAAAACCAAAGCCAAAACAGTAGGCAAAATGCTTGATGAAAAATACACCCCCGAAGGCGTATTTACCATCGCCCTCAAAACCGTAGTCAATCAAGGCCAATACCAGTTTGCCACCCGCAACAGCGGCAACGATACCGTAAAAGCCCCAATCGGCATGTTCGAACATGAACTGATTGATAACGACCTGGCCGAAGTTGACCGCGCCATCTGCGACTTTTACGACATACCCACCCAACCCCAAACCACGGAGACCACCCAATGAGCATCATGTTCCAATACGACCAAACCGCCGCCGTTACCGCAGGCGAAAGCAGCTACATCAACCAAAGCGGCGCATACACCGGCAAAATCACAGCCGCCAAATGGACGCGCGGCCAGCACACCCAATCACAAGCATTAGAGCTTTCATTTGAAAGCGCAGACGGCCAAAAAGCCAACTACATCAGCATCTACCACACCAAAGCAGACGGCAGCCCCAACCAATACGGCATCGCCCACATCAACGCCATAATGGGCTTACTCAACCTGCAAAACCTCACAACCGCACCGCAGGGAAGCGACCACATCTGCCCCGAATTGGTCGGTAAATCCATCGGCCTGATACTGCAAAAAGTGCTGACTACCAAAACAGACGGCAGCGACAGCTACAAATTCGAGTTAGTACTGGCATTCAGCACCCGCAGCCGCCTTACCCTGAAAGAGCATTTGGAAGGCGGCCCAGCTGAGCGCGTGGACAAAATCCTTGCCACACTCAAAGACAAAGACGAACGCAAGCAGCAGAGCGGAGCAGGCCATCAAGTACCGCCCCCGCCGAGCCGCCAAAGCGCCCAGACCGTGCAGCCGCGCGAAGACATCGACGACGACATTCCGTTTTAAACAATAGGCCGTCTGAAAAGCGCATAAAATATTTACAACCGCACAGAAACAGGTTAGCATATTTTCCCTTACAAAAGCAGCGAAGAACCATGCTCAACCTGTTTAAAAAGCCCATTATCAAGAGCGACTTTGAAGCATGGGCGAAAATGGCCGATGACATAGCCAAAGTTGCCATATTGGGCGTTCCCGTTGTACTATATGGAAAAGACCCCATATCCATCAAACTGTTGAACACATTTTTACTGCTGACTTCAATCTACTTTTTCCTGATTGGCGGCAGGCTGTTCAGAAACCAAGCAGAAAGGAATAAACCATGACATTCGGTTTACTGGTATTCGCCCTTGTCGGCTTGGCCGTAGCCCTCACAGCCCGACACCTGAGCAAACAATAACCCAAACCCCGCCCCGAAAAGCGGGGTTTTGTTTTAGACGAAAATTTAAACTGTACAACCGCAAAGAAACAGGTTACTATATCCCCGTTGCTTCAATCAGCAACGCAGGCTTGGTCGCCTGTTTTTTCAAGCGCAATTCAATATTGCCGCATTTGCGGTTTTTTTATTGCATAAAAGTTTACCCGCAAGGGGTGGGATAAAATACCACCCCTTTATGAAAGTTAAAAGATGAGGGGGATAAAATCCCACCCATCTTAAAAACCTCAACGGGGCGGGCTTTTCGGGACATCGCAAGATGTGCTGTTTCGCTTGAGCAGTCGACCAACCTGAAAAGTACCGCCCCACCTCATACTTGGTCGTATGAGCGGCGGATTTAAAAAACTTTCAAGCGAGTAAATAAAATGCAAACTCAAATTTTCCAATTCCAAGCTGCCCAAAACGTGCGTGTTGAATTTCAAAATGGCGAACCACTGTTCTGTCTGAAAGACGTTGCCGATATTTTGGAAATCCCCCGAAGTTCTGATTTACTGCAAGTTTCAAAGGGGGTCGTTAAAAACGACACCCTTAAAAATCGAGGCGGTCTAAAAGCATCAGGCATTTTCAAAATCCAAACGGCCACCGCAGGCGGCAAACAAGAGTTGACCTACATCAACGAGCCGAACCTCTACCGCGTCATCTTCCGCAGCAACAAAGCCGAGGCCGTCAAATTCCAAGACTGGATATTTGAAGAAGTTATCCCGCAAATCCGCAAAACAGGCAGCTACACCAACCCCCAACACAGCGACACCTTGAATGCCTACGAGTGCCGCCAAATCCAAGCAGCCGTCAAACAACGCTGCCAGCGTACAGGCGAAAGCAGTCGCGCCGTCTATCACAAACTGCACTGCTACATGAACGTCTTCAGCTACACCCAAATCAAGCAGGCAGACTTTCAGACGGCCTTAAACTACTTGGCAAGCATACCCAACGCCCCCGAAGCCTACGGCACAGCCAATCCCCAAACCAGCGGCGCAGACGTATTAAGCATTACCCGCCTGTTGCTCAATGCAGAAAGAATGCGCCGCATAGTCGGCTACCACCTGCCCGCATTCCAAAACCTGGGTCTGACTTACGGCGGCGTAGTATGGAGCTACGTCCACGACACCGATACCATCTTCGAGAAAGTGCAAAACTGGTGCGAGCGCAACAGCCGCACCCTGAACCCCGAACAGCAAAGCATTTACGGCAGGCTGCAACACAGTATGCAGCAAGGCATTTGACCAGCAAAGCCGTCTGAAACCCTAAACCCAAACCAAGCCCGACCTAAACAGTCGGGCTTTTTACATATCCACACGGAGCCAATCATGCAAGCCCAAACCGCCCAAACCCGACCCACCGCCAGCCAAATCATCGCCGCCCAACGCGCCGCCAAAAAAAGCAAACGCATAGAGCGTAACAGCAAAATCATCAGCCAGATCCAAAACGGCACACTCAAAGTAGATAAAAACAAAGCCGCCGCCACCGCCTCCCGCGCCGACAAATACATCCGCAGCCTGTGCCAAAGCCCCGCCATGAGCGAAAACGACTACCTCGACTGCAACATCAAACTTTGGCTTGAATTTAACGAAATGCGCCGCGTCCGCACCGCGCAGGCCACCTACTTCATGCAATACCTTATCCGCCAATACCGCATACTGGCCGTCTTAATCTACCGCAGCCCCAGCCAGCAACACCTTTTACAAACCCACATCAAAATCTGCAACGAAGCCTACCAAGCCCTCGAAGCATGGTTTGACCAGTTCCACGAATTAAGCCCCAACCAGCGCGACACCGTATTACAGCCCCTGCAAACCCTCTGCCGCGCCGCCAGCCGCACCATGCCCGAAGTCCCCGTAGAGCTTGCCCAATACTGCGCCAAATACAGCCTCGCAGTCGGCGTATTAAACAAAGGCCTGCGCTTCATCGAACACCCCAGCAACATACTTTGTGCATTCGACGAAACCGCACGCGGCAGCAACGCCTACCACACCGCCAGAAAATACCACCTCAAATACAGCGACTACCAAGCCCAAATGCTCGACTGCGCCAACCTCATTTACGAAATCCACCAATCCAGCAGCCAACCCGACCCCGGCTTCCAACGCCCCCAAACCATCGCCCAATGCCGCCACCCCGTCATCCAGCGCATGGTAGAAAACAACGCCGACCGGCTCGTCCAAATCATTCACGACGCCCAATACTGGCTGGAGCGCATGGAAGCCGCCACCCAAAAAAGCACATTCGACTGGGCAGGCTACACCGCAAGGCTCGCCAAAAGCCAAGCCATCGCCAAAGCCGAACAAAGCAAACAAGCCGTCTGAAAAATCCAGTTATCAAGTAAAAGTTGACAACTGAAAACAGACGGCCTTTTTTTACGGAGCAACAAAATGAGCATTTTTACCATCGAAAAAAACATACCCGTTCCACCAGCAAGCAAATTTTCTGGAGAAAGCAAGTACCCGTTTGACGACATGAAATATGGCGACAGCTTCTTTATCGCCAGCCCGACAGGCAAAGAGAAAGCCAAAAAAGAACAGTTAAGAGTTAGCAACGCCTTTTATAAATGGAGGGTACGTAACAATATCAAAGATATTGCCTATACCGCTCGCATAGTAGAAGAAGACGGCATTGTAGGCGTGCGTTTCTGGATATTAAAAAAGGAACAAAAATGAACCCCTTCCAAAAACTCAAAACATGGCTGTTCGGCCGCCCCGCCGAAAAGTTCGATGAAGAATTTGCCCAAGCCATCGAAAAACTGCCGCTCGAAGCCGTGGACATACCCGAAGCCACCATCAGCCGCCAAAAGCGGCTCAAAAACCGCGCCGCCCGCAAAGCCAAAAAGAAACGTTGAACCCACCCCACCCCCGAAATCGGGGGAATAAACAGGAGCAAAACATGAGCGCCTTTCTAACCCGCGAAGAACTCAAAGAACTCACAGGCCGCAGCCACCCCCGCAGACAAATCGAAGTTCTCAAACAAAACCGCATCCCCTTTACCACCACCGCTGCAGGCCGCCCCGTTGTCGCATGGGAAACCCTGTACGGCAAACGCACCAAAGCCCCCGCAGTCCAAGAACCCACCTGGCAGCCCGCCGTCTTATTCAACACCGCATAGGAGAACACCATGGGCAGAAAAAACACCGTACACCTCAACCTGCCCAAAGGCATGAGAGCGCGCACCCGCAGCCGCAAATACAGCGACCCCGTCACCTACTACTTCTACGACGCAGGCGGACAGCCCCGTAAAGAAATCCCACTCGGCACCGACTACGTATTGGCCGTAAAAAAATGGGCAGAGCTCGAAACCAAAAAACAAGTTCCCGCCGTTACCTTTAACCAACTGGCCGCCCGCTATATCCACGACATCATCAACAGCGGCAAAACCGCCCCCAGCACCGCCAAAAGATACCAAGCATGGCTCAAGCCCCTGCAACAATTTTTCGGCAACCCAGACGCACCCCTAAACAAAATACACCCCAGCCATATCAGCCAATACCTGCAATGGCGCAAAGACACCCCGACCACCGCCAACAACGAAATATCCCTGTTCACCATCATGTGGAACTACGGACGCGAACTAGGCTACACCAACCAAGCCAGCCCCGCACAAGGCGTCAAAAAACACACCCTGAAAGGCCGCAAAGACGTGTATATCGAAGACCACATCTACAAATTCGTTTACAGCCACGCCGACGAAACCATACGCGACCTAATGGATTTAGCCTACATCACAGGCCAACGCCCCATCGACCTAGTCAAAATCCACAGCCATCACATTCACGACGGCATACTGCACATCACCCAACAAAAAACAGGCGCCAAACTGCGCTTCCACATCACAGGAGACCTGGCAGACATCATCAACAAACGCAACACAGGCAGCTACCTGTTTCACAACAGCCAAGGCGCACCGCTGACCCGCAAAGCCCTGACCGAAAGATGGGTAAGACTACGCCACAACCTGATTGCCCGATACCCCGAAATGGCAAAAGATTTAGAGAGCTTCCAATTCAGAGATTTGCGGGCAAAAGCCGGTACCGACATCTACCTTTCCAGCGACGCCGACACCGCCCGCGCCCAGCTCGGCCACACCTCAACGGCCATGACGAAGCAATATATCCGCAAAGACAAAGTGCTTGAGCCGCTGAAGCGCAAATAGCATTTTGCGGAACACTTTAGATATTTGCGGAACGTTTCTTGTTAAAAGCCATTATTAATCATATAGCTAAACAAAGCCGTCTGAAAACAGTATTTTCAGACGGCCTTGTCCGCCCCCACCCCGCCCCGCAGCCTGCACGCCGCCGCTTTTTTGTGCTACATTCCCGCTTCACATCACGCACGGAAACATTTATGAAACCGACTTATCTGGCCGACACCATCGGCCAAACGCCGCTTATCCGCCTGACGCGCGTCGCCGCGCACACCCAAGCGCAGGTGTGGGCGAAACTCGAAGGCAACAACCCTGCCGGTTCGGTGAAAGACCGCCCCGCCTACCACATGATTGCCCAAGCCGAAGCACGCGGCGACATCCGCCCGGGCGACACGTTGATTGAAGCCACCAGCGGCAACACCGGCATCGCGCTGGCGATGGCCGCCGCCGTCAAAGGCTACCGCCTGATTCTGCTCATGCCCGCCAATTCTACCCAAGAGCGCAAAGACGCGATGGCGGCTTACGGCGCGGAATTGGTGGAAACCGAAAGCATGGAAGCCGCCCGCGACCAGGCTTTGGCCATGCAGGCGCAGGGCTTGGGCAAGGTGCTCGACCAGTTTAACAATCCCGACAATAAAGAAGCGCACTATCTCACCACCGGCCCCGAAATTTGGGCGCAAACCGAGGGCAAAATCACCCACTTCGTCAGCTCGATGGGTACCACCGGCACCATCAGCGGCGTGGCGCGTTATCTGAAAGAACAAAACCCCGCCATTCAAATCATTGGTTTACAACCCGACGAACAGTCCGCCATCGCCGGCATCCGTCGCTGGCCGGCCGCCTATATGCCGGGCATTTTCGAAGCCGATTTGATTGACGAAACGCTGGACGTGAACCAGCAGGAAGCCGAAGCCTTTATGCGCCGCCTTGCCCGCGAAGAAGGCGTGTTTGCCGGCGTATCATCGGGCGCAGCGGCCTTGAAAGCAGTGGAAATCGCCGAACAAAATCCGGGCGCGGTGGTGGTGTGCATTATCTGCGACCGCGGCGACCGCTATTTGTCCACGGGGTTGTTCGGGCAGCCGTAAGTTGGAAGTTGGTGCAAGCCGCGCGGCGGTTTGACCGTAAAAAAGCCGTCTGAAAAACGCAGCAGCTGCATTTTTCAGACGGCTTTTTATATGGATTGAGCACCTGCGTTACTCGGCACGCTCCAGCAAAGCAAAGCCTTCAGTCTTGTTGCGCGGGCGTGCGCCCTGCCACAGTTTCACCCAGCCCTGCGGCGCGGCGCTGTCTTTCGGTTGCTGCACCAGGCGGTAGCGGCAGTCGGCATCGGTGTGCAGGATGATGCTGCCGTATTGCTGCCAGGCCAGGCGGGCGCGGTCGTCGTGGGCGGCGACGCTGATGCATTCGCGGCCGTCTGAAAAACGCTGCGCCAAATCCGCGGGCAGGGCGGCCTGCATCTGTTTCACCACCGGCGCATAGCTTTTGGCGGCATCCAGCCAGGGCAGAAACAGCGTCATCAGCAGCGCCCAAACCAGCGTTACGCCCGCCGCCCAGTTGGTGACGGCTTGGCGGCCTTTGATGTTTTTGCGCGTAATCGCCAGCAGCCACAGCGGGGTAAACAGAATGGCCACCGCCATCGGCACGATGTCGATATCGGGCGTGTAATACGGGCTGAAATACGCCGCGCGTTCGGCCAGCTTGGCCGGCCAGCCGTAGTTGATGGCGAAAAAGCCCACCCACAGGAAAGCGGCCGCCAGCCCGAAGGCCATAATGCCGAACCAGTTGATAAAGGCCGCCGCGCCGCGCCGCAGGCCGTCGAGCTGCGCCGCGCCCAGCAGCGCCATCGGCGGCAGCAGCCATACCAGATAATCCTGGAATTGGCGCGGCATGGCAGCCAAAAGCGTCAGTGTAATCAAAATCCACGCCACGGCCAAAATGCTCCAACGCTGCGAATCGGCGCGGGTACGCATCAGCGTCCACAATGCCAGCGGCCAGGCGGGCAGGGCAAACCACAGCAGGTTTTTTAGATAGTAAGGCAGGGAAAAGGCCGTCTGAAAATCCGCCAGGCCGCCGAAGCTGCCGAAAATATGGCGGTTCAGCCACAAATCAAACAGCGCCGGCTGCAATCTGGCGAGCAGGAAAGGATAGACCACCAGCAGCGGCAGGCCGATGGAGAGCGCGCCCAGCAGCGTGAGGTAATAGCGTTTGAAACGCCATTGCGGGTGCAGCGGCAGCAGCAGCGCCATCGCCAGCAGCGCCAGCGGCAGGGCGAAACCGGCCGAGAGCGACAGCAGCGCGGAGCCGCCGCCCAGCAGCAGCGCGGCGGCAATCACGCGGCGGTGCGCCAGCGAGAAGCCGTGCAGAATCATGCCCAGCGCGGCGAAGCCCACGGTCAGGGTGTTCATAAAATGCGCCATCTGCAGCAGGCCGAAGCAGCCGATTAAAATCAGCGCCACGCTGCGGCCGTGGTGGCGGCCGAGAAAGTTGAAACCGGCAAATCCGCAGGATGTCAGGCCGATGACGGTAAACAATACGCCGGCAAAACGCGCCGCATCATAAGGCGTGGCCGCCCACGGCGAAAACAGGTTTTGAAAGGCCGCCGCCGCCCACAGGTAAACGGGGGAAATCTGGAAAGCCGGTTCGCCCAATACTTCGGCGGCCAGCGGCGTGGCGCCCTGCTGCAGCGTTTCGACGGCGGCAAATACGGCCGGCTCGCCCGGGTTCCACAGGCCGTGTGAAAATACGCCCGGCCACAGCCAGGCAAAAGCCATCAGCATCAGCAGCCAGGGCTTTTCGCGGGTTTTGGCGGCGGGGCGGGATTCGGGCGGGGTATAGGTCAGCATGGCGTGTATTTCGTTTGAATAAGGCGGTGGGGGCGGTGAAGCGTTATTAAGCGGCTTCATACGGGTGCGGTCGGGGCGTGGTCGGCTGTTTTGCCGCGTTATCCGACTATCAGGGTGAAGTGTAACAAATTCTGCCGCAGGCGGGAAACGGCGTGCGCCCGCAGCGCAGCAGGCCGTCTGAAAACAAAAAAGACCGCCGCGGCGGTCTTTTTCAGGCAGATGTTCCGACGGATTAGCGTTTGAACAGGTTGCCGAATTTGTTGTTGAAGCGGTCCACGCGGCCGGTGGTATCCACGATTTTTTGCGTGCCGGTGTAGAACGGGTGGCACAAAGAGCAAACCTCGATGTTGAAGCTGTCTTTTTCCATAGCGGATTTGGTCGTGAATTTGTTACCGCAAGAGCAGCTTACGGTGATTTCGTGGTAATTTGGGTGAATACCTTGTTTCATGGGATTTCCTTTCAATTAAGCGGGTATAGGGATTTTGCCTATACTTCAAGACAAGCTGGCTATTATTGCGATTTTCCGCCTTGCCGTCAAGCAGATATTGCGGCGCTTGGCGGTTTTGCAACAGGCGTGCGGCGCGGCTTTGGTGGTATAGTAGCGGCACTTTAATTTTAAGGCCGTCTGAAAAACGCGGGGCGGGATGATGAAAACCAAAATTCTGTTGAAATTGTTGAGAATGCTGGGCGGGCTGCTGCCGCCGTCTTACAGCCGCCCGTTCGGCGCGGCGGCCAAGCGGTTGCGCTACAGCCTGGCGCGGCGCATCAGCCCGCATCTCGGGCGCAACGTCAATATCGAAAAAGGCGCGTATGTGCTGCCGGATACGGTGGTGGGCGATGATTCGGGCATCGGCGTGTCCTGCGAAATCTGCCCCGGCCTGAGCATAGGGCAGCGGGTGATGATGGGGCCGGAATGCCTGTTTTACTCGACCGCGCACAAGTTCGACAAAGCCACGCGGCGTTTCGAGGGCTATACGGATGTGGCGCCGATTCGGATTGAAGACGATGTGTGGATAGGCCGCCGCGCCATCATCATGGGCGGCGTCACTATCGGGCGCGGCGCGGTCATCGGCGCGGGCGCGGTGGTGACGAAAGATGTACCGCCCTATACGTTGGCGGCGGGCAATCCGGCGGTGGTGAAAAAATCGTTGTTGGATTGAGTGGGTCGGGCGCATTTGAGCGCGGGCTGGAAAGGCTGCTTGATGCCGTAGAAATTCTACTTTAGCTTTACAGAAACGCCGTTTTAGCTTCGCTGAAATTTCATTTTAGCTGCGCTGAAACTTCGTTTTCAGACGGCTTTTGCGGCGGAACGCGCAGCAGCGGGGGAAAGCGGCGGGCGGCCTTTTAATCTTGCCGCCTTTGCTATATCATTGCCCCATTATTGGAAAAGGAAACCGTCATGTACGAAGTCAACCGCAGCGTATTTTTACTGATTCCGCTGGAGCCGTTTTGGAACTGGCTGCAGAGCCTGCCGGGCAACCATCTCGACGGCATCACTTTGGAAGACTTGCAGGCCGATGCCAATGCCTATCTGGTGCGCCCCTGCGAAAATTCAGACGAGGTGTGGGACGAAATCGAAGCGCGGTTTGAAGATATTTTCGCCGCCGAGCTGGCCGACTGGTGCGAAGACGAGCGCGAGTGGCCGGATCTGCACGCCGATATTTTCAACGAATGGTTCGACATCCAGCTCTCTACCGTCATCACCGATTTGGAAGCCGAGCCGCTGGCACGCGAAGCTTTCCAGCCCATTAATCTGAACTGACGGCCGTGCGCGTCCGCAATTACCATCTCGACGGCTACGGCCACGTCAACCATGCGCGCTATTTGGAGTTTCTCGAAGAAGCGCGCTGGGCGTTTTTCGAGCAGCACGGCCTGCTGCCGCTGCCCGACGGCCTGCAGCTGGTGGTTGCGCGGCTGGACATCCGCTACCGCCGCGCCGCCACCGAAGGCGCGGTATTGCACTTTGCCGCCGAAATCAAAGAGCTGACGGCGCGGCATCTGGTGCTGCGCCAGCGTATTATTTTGTCGGAAAGCGGCAAAAGCGCGGCGGAGGCCGACGTGACCCTGATGCCGGTGGACGGCGGCAGCGGGCGCGGCATCCGTTTCCCCGAGCCTGTATCGGCTTTTTTGCAATCCCTGATTACCCCTTGAGCATCATGAAAAAACTGCTTACCCTGGCCGCAGTCGCCCTTGTCGGCGCCTTGCTGGCTTTTGTGCTGATTCCCGACAGTAAAACCGCGCCGGCGTTCAATCTGCCCGATTTGAACGGCAAACCCGTGTCCAACGCCGATTTGCAGGGCAAGGTGACGTTTATCAATTTCTGGTTTCCCTCCTGCCCGGGTTGCGTGAGCGAAATGCCCAAAGTCATCAAAATGGCCAAAGACTATCAGGGCAAGGATTTTCAGGTATTGGGCATTGCCGAGCCGTTTGACCCGCTGGAGAGCGTGCACGAATATGTGAAGCAGTACGGCCTGCCGTTTACCGTGATGTACGACCCGGATAAGGCCGCCGCGCAGGCTTTCGGCACGCAGGTTTACCCGACTTCGTTCTTAATCGACAAACAGGGCGTGGTGTTGAAAACCTTTGTCGGCGAGCCGGATTTCGGCAAACTGTATCAGGAAATCGACCGCGAGCTGGCTAAATAGAGACAAGCCGCCGCTTTCGGGCCGTCTGAAAAACGCCGCAGCTAAAGCCGGAAACCTGCCGCTGCGTCCTGACCCGTATTGGGTCAAGGCGTTGCAGACGGCAGCGTGCTTGGCCTGCGGCGTTTTTCAGACGGCCTTTCTGCGTTTTACGGCGGCGGCGGGGAAGCGTACAATCGTTTCATTTAACGGATTTTAGGAACATCACAATGCATTCCGTAATTTTGCTCGACGGCGGCATGGGGCGGGAGCTGCACCGCCGAGGCGCGCCTTTCCGCCAGCCGGAATGGTCGGCGCTGGCGCTGACCGAAGCGCCGGAGATTGTGCGCGATACCCATCTCGACTATCTGCGTGCCGGCGCCGATGTGGTGACCGCCAACAGCTATGCGCTGGTGCCGTTTCATATCGGCAGCCGTTTCGAGACGGAAGCGGAAACGCTGGCGGCCACGGCGGGGCGTTTGGCGCGGGAAGCGGTGGAACGCAGCGGCCGCGCGGCCAAAGTTGCTGCTTCGCTGCCGCCGCTGTTCGGCTCTTACCGCCCCGATTTGTTTGATGCCGCCGCCGCGCCCGCTTTGGCTGCGCCGCTGCTGGCCGGCTTGGCGCCGTATGCCGATATTTGGTTGAGCGAAACGCAAAGCAGTATTGAAGAAGCGCTGTTTTGGCAAAGCTGCCTGCCCGACGACGGCAAGCCCTGGTGGGTGTCGTTTACGCTGGAAGACACGCGCGCGCATGATGAGCCGCTGCTGCGCTCCGGCGAGCGGGTCGGCGCGGCGGTGGAAGCCGTCTGCAAAGCGGGCGCGGCGGCGGTGTTGTTCAACTGCAGCCGCCCCGAAGTGATGGCCGCAGCCGTGGCCGAAGCGCGTGCGGCTTTGGACGCGCAGGGCAGCCGCGCCCGCTTGGGCGTGTATGCTAATGCTTTCGAGCCGGTGGCAGAGGAAATGAACGCCGCCAATGAGGGCTTGGACGCCATCCGCCAAGATACCACCCCGCCGAATTATGTGGCGTGGAGCCGCGAATGGCTGGCAGCGGGCGCGGATACCGTGGGCGGCTGCTGCGGCATCGGCCCCGAGCATATCGGCGCGTTGGCGGCGGCTTTGAAAGCGGTTTAAACGATAAGCGCGCCGTGTAACGGATTGCATTAATAAAGCCGTCTGAAAACGGGCGGGTATGGTTTCAAAACGCCCGCGCCCGTTTTCAGACGGCCTGTTGGGAAAATCAGGAGAGGAGAAGCGATGACACTGCATCAAAAACTGCCGCAGCCGATGCTGCCCGACGAAACCCGCCGCGAAGTGCAGGCGCGGGAGTCTTACCATGTGCTGAAAATCATTTCCGAGTTTGTCGAGGCGGGCGAAGAGCTGCGGGCTATCCAGCCGGCCGTCAGCATTTACGGCAGCGCACGCACGCCGACGGATCATGCGGATTATCTGTTTACCGAACGCTTGGCGCGCAAACTTTCCGATGCCGGTTTTTCCGTGATTTCGGGCGGCGGGCCGGGCATTATGGAAGCGGCCAACAAAGGCGCGTTTGCAGGCGAAAGCCCTGCGGTGGGGCTGAATATCGTGTTGCCGCACGAGCAGCATGCCAATCCGTATCAGGATTTGTCGATTAAATTCCAGCATTTCTTCCCGCGCAAAGTGATGTTTGTGAAGCACGCGGTGGCTTATGTGGTGATGCCGGGCGGCTTCGGCACGCTGGACGAGCTGTTTGAAAGCCTGACGCTGGTGCAGACGGGCAAAACGCCCAACCGCCCGATTATCCTGGTCGGCCGGGCGTTTTGGTCGGGGCTGGTGGAGTGGATACGCGAGCGGCTCTTGGGCGACGGCCTGATTTCGCCCGAAGATATGGATTTAATCCAACTGATTGACGATGAAGACGAAATCATCGAACACATCTTCGCGCATTATGAAAACCGCCTGGCGGATTTGGCCGATGCGGGGAACGATGCGTGGTTGTTGGGCTTGTGATGATTGGTGTTCGATAAATTGATCATCAAAGGCCGTCTGAAAACCGGGTGTTTTCAGACGGCCTTTCCCGTTTATTTTTCCAATACACATTCCGATGCCAAGCTGCGTTTTTCCAGCCATTTGGCGCGGGCGTGGTCGAACATCCAGTTGAATACCAGCGCGTACACGGTAATCAGCGCGGTCAGGCCGATGTCGGCCAGCAGGGCGTGCCAAAGGCTCAGTTGCAGCAGGTGCGCCAATACGGGTACGGTAAACAGCAGCAGTCCGGCTTCAAACGCTAAAGTATGGAATACACGCAGACCGAGACCGCGTGCTTCGCGTTTGCCGGTAAAGATTTTGTCGAAACCGTAGTTGAAGATGAAGTTCCACACCATCGCCATGCCCGCCATCACCAGCCCGGCGCCGGCCGCGGTGCCTGCGTCGTGGCTGCCTGCGGCCACAACGGCGAGGGTGGCGACGGATACGGCGCCGATTTCAAATAAAACGGAGTGGAAAATGCGTTCTGCAAAGTTCATGGCGAAACCTTTGGGTTGAAAATGAATGATGGGGCGCATTATGGTTCATTATTTCAGATTGATAAAGTTAACATCTATCGGGTTTTGTGATAGGTTGGCGGGGTAGAGATTAAGTATAGTTATTTGAAAATAGAATGACACACTTTATAGGTCGGCTCCCCGAGCTGGTGCTTTTATTAACTAGTTTTGTCGGCTCGGAGAGCCAATCTACTGAATGTATCATTTTGTTTTGAATTGATTATACAAAACTTTGAGTGATTATCCGTAGGACGGGCATCCTTGCCCGTCGCTCGCTCATAGAGCGAGATAAATCTTTCGATTGACCATTTTTCTTTGCTTTGCGGCAAAGCGACGGGCAGGGATGCCCGTCCTACGGCTGCTATGACTGCGGAGAGATTTCAGATGCTTTTTTGTAGTCGAAAAGGTTTCAGATTGATAGAAAATGGAAACAAATAAAAGGAGCATTTATGCACACCCTCGAACAACTCAAAATCTTTGCCGCCGTATGCGAGCACGGTTCGTTGTCTGCCGCCGCGCGCCATTTGGGGCGGGCGCAGTCGGGTGTGAGCCAGATGATTGCCAATTTGGAAATCGATTTGGGTGCGGCGCTGTTTGTGCGCGACAAGAGCGGGGTGGTGCCGACGGAAACGGCGCGGGCGCTGCTGCCGGAGGCTTTGGCGGTGCTGCGGCAGAGCGGCTATTTCGAGCAGAAGCTGAGTGCGTTGACGCGGGCGGAGCCGCCGCAGTTTGCGCTGGCGGTGGAGGAAAGTTTGATGAGCGACGGCTTGGCGGCGTTGGCGGTGCAGTTTGAAGCGGCGTTTCCGCAAACTTCTCTGGAGCTGATTGCTGCGCCGACGTTTGATATCGAGCAGATGATTTCAGACGGCCTAGTGCAGATGGGTGTGGCGTATAAAGACTTTAATGTGCAGAAAGATTTGGATTTTTTCTTTTTGGGCTACAACCGTTTTATTACCGTGGCCGCGCCGCAGCACCCGTTGGCAGGCGTGCGGCAGATTACGCCGCCGCAGCTTTCGGCGCACCGCCATATCGTCCACCGCAGTTTGGGGCGGCAGGAGCTGTGGTTCAGCACCAGCCTGTCGCGCCAATGTTGGTATGCCAACAGCCACCAAACGCTGCTGCAATTGGCCTGCCAAAATCTCGGCTGGGCAGATTTGCCGGAAAAATTTGCCCGCCCTTATTTGGAAAGCGGGCGGCTGGTGCAGCTGGATTTGGATTTCGAGCCGGACGGCAATCTGATTACTGTGGTGGGGCTGCATTCGCGCGCGCATTTGCGTAACGCCGCCGCCGACTTTTGGGCGGAGCGTTTGCAGGCGTTTTTCAGATAGCGGATTTGGCAAAGTCTAAGGCCGTCTGAAAATCGGGTGTTTTCAGACGGCTTTTGATGGATTTGCAGGGCATTTGCGGGCAGCCTTAATGGTTAAATCTAAAGGATTAGTTTATCGCCGAGATAGGTATTACTTATGATGTGTTAGCATGTAAATAATAACCATTATCATAAAAATATTGAATTTATTGGCTTTTTTTGCGGTTTCGGCGCTGCGCCTGCTTTTAAGTGCGGTTGAAAAGGGCTAAAATATCGGGATATTTACCGACGATTTTTAGATAAACAACACAGGTGCGTCCATGTTGGCCAGCTATTTTCCCGTTTTAGTCTTTATCCTCATCGGCTTGATTGCCGGTGTGGCTTTCATTTTATTGGGTACGGTTCTCGGCCCGAAGCGCCATTACCATGAAAAAGATACGCCGTTTGAATGCGGTTTCGAGGCTTTTGAAAATGCGCGTATGAAGTTTGATGTGCGCTATTATCTGGTGGCGATTCTGTTTATCCTGTTTGATTTGGAAGTGGCGTTTATGTTTCCGTGGGCGGTGGTTTTTAAAGAACTGGGTGCTTTCGGATTCTGGTCGATGCTGGTGTTTATTGCGGTGCTGACCGTCGGCTTTGTTTACGAATGGAAAAAAGGTGCGCTGGAATGGGAATAGAAGGCGTTTTGAAAAAAGGTTTCGTCACGACCAGCGCGGATACGGTATTGAATTATATGCGTACCGGCTCGTTGTGGCCGGTTACGTTCGGTTTGGCCTGCTGCGCGGTTGAAATGATGCATGCGGGCATGGCGCGTTATGACCTTGACCGCTTCGGCATTATCTTCCGCCCGTCTCCGCGCCAGTCGGATTTGATGATTGTGGCCGGTACGCTGACCAATAAAATGGCACCCGCGCTGCGCCGCGTGTACGACCAGATGGCGGAACCGCGCTGGGTGTTGTCGATGGGTTCTTGCGCCAACGGCGGCGGCTACTACCATTATTCGTATTCGGTGGTGCGCGGTGCGGACAGGGTGGTGCCGGTCGATGTGTATGTGCCGGGTTGTCCGCCGACTGCCGAAGCGTTGATTTACGGTCTGATTCAGTTGCAGCAAAAAATCAAGCGCACTTCAACGATTGCGCGCGATTAAGGAGCGGTGATGTCGAGTTTGCAGAATTTATATGAGGCGGCTGCCCGTGTGTTGGGCGGTAAGGCTTCCAAAATCATTTCCGCTTTGGGTGAAATTACCGTTGAGTGCCTGCCGGAACATTACGCTGCCGTTATGGCCGAATTGCGCGATCATGAAGACCTGCATTTCGAATTGCTGGTTGATTTGTGCGGTGTGGATTACAGCACTTATAAAAACGAAGTATGGCAGGGCAAGCGTTTTGCCGTGGTCAGCCAGCTTTTGTCGGTGAAAAACAACCAGCGTATCCGCGTGCGCGTATGGGCGGCGGATGATGATTTTCCCGTGGTGGCTTCGGTAACGGATATCTACAACAGTGCCGATTGGTATGAGCGCGAAGCCTTCGATATGTACGGTATTCTGTTCGACAACCATCCGGATTTGCGGCGGATTCTGACCGATTACGGCTTTGTCGGCCATCCCTTCCGCAAGGATTTCCCGGTGTCCGGCCATGTTGAAATGCGTTACGACGAAGCCGAAAAACGCGTCATCTACCAACCTGTAACCATCGAACCGCGCGAGATTACCCCGCGTGTCGTGCGCGAGGAGAACTACGGTGGCTAATGCAAATAAATTAAGAAATTACACCATCAACTTCGGCCCGCAGCACCCTGCGGCGCACGGCGTATTGCGGATGATTTTGGAGCTGGAGGGCGAAACCATCGTCCGCGCCGACCCACATATCGGCCTGCTGCACCGCGGTACGGAAAAATTAGCCGAAACAAAGACCTACTTGCAGGCGCTGCCGTATATGGACCGCTTGGATTATGTATCCATGATGGTCAACGAGCAGGCATACTGCTTGGCGGTGGAAAAACTGGCCGGTATCGACGTACCCGTCCGCGCCCAATACATCCGCGTGATGTTCGCCGAAGTGACCCGCATTTTGAACCACCTGATGGGCGTCGGTTCGCACGCACTCGATATCGGCGCGATGACCGCCATTCTGTATGCCTTCCGCGACCGCGAAGAGCTGATGGATTTATACGAAGCCGTGTCCGGCGCGCGCATGCACGCAGCGTATTTCCGTCCGGGCGGCGTTTACCGCGACCTGCCCGACTTCATGCCCAAATACGAAAGCAGCAAGTTCCGCAACGCCAAAGTATTGAAACAGCTCAACGAATCCCGCGAAGGCACCATGCTCGACTTTATCGACGCCTTCTGCGAGCGTTTTCCCAAAAACATCGACACCCTCGAAACCCTGCTGACCGACAACCGAATCTGGAAACAGCGTACCGTCGGCATCGGCGTGGTTTCGCCCGAACGCGCCATGCAGAAAGGCTTTACCGGCGTGATGCTGCGCGGTTCGGGTATCGAATGGGACATCCGCAAAACCGCGCCGTATGAAGTTTACGACCAAATGGACTTCGACATCCCCGTCGGCGTCAACGGCGACTGCTACGACCGCTACCTCTGCCGCATGGCCGAAATGCGCCAATCCGTGCGCATCATCAAACAATGCGCCGATTGGCTGCGCGCCAATCCCGGCCCCGTCATCACCACCGACCACAAATTCGCCCCGCCCAAACGCACCGACATGAAAGAAGGCATGGAAGATTTGATTCACCATTTCAAACTCTTCACAGAAGGCATGCACGTACCCGAAGGCGAAACCTACACAGCCGTCGAACACCCCAAAGGCGAGTTCGGCGTATACATCATTTCAGACGGTGCCAACAAACCCTACCGTCTCAAAATCCGCGCCCCGGGCTTCGCCCACCTGCAAGGCATGGACGAAATGGCCAAAGGACACATGCTGGCCGACGTCGTCGCCATCATCGGCACACAAGACATCGTATTCGGAGAGGTGGACAGATAATGTTATCCGCTCAATCACTTAAAGAAATCGACACCGAATTGGCAAAATACCCGGCCGACCAACGCCGCAGCGCCGTGATGGGCGCATTGCGTATCGCCCAAGTCGAAAAAGGCTGGCTCGCACCCGAAACCATCGCCTTTGTCGCCGACTACATCGGCATTCCCGCCGCCCAAGCCTACGAAGTGGCGACTTTCTACAATATGTACAATCTCGAGCCGGTGGGCAAATACAAGCTCACCGTCTGCACCAACCTCCCCTGCGCCCTGCGCGGCGGCGTGGACGCAGGCGAATATTTGAAGCAAAAACTCGGTATCGGCTACGGCGAAACCACTTCAGACGGCCTCTACACCCTGATTGAAGGCGAATGCATGGGCGCATGCGGCGACGCCCCCGTGATGTTGGTCAATAACCACAGCATGTGCAGCTTTATGACTGAAGAAGCGATTGAGAAGAAACTGGCGGAATTGAAATAAGGCCGTCTGAAACGATAACAGTAGTTCGAACTCCCCGAATCCGAACTACTGAGCTGCCACGGAGCAAGCGAATGAAAACCGTAAAATATACCGCCGCCTTCCTGATATTGTCCGGCCTGTCCGCACCGTTGTGGGCTTGCAGTGCCATGCCGCCGGAAAGCAGCTTTATTTACAGCAACGACCGCAACGGCGACGGTATGCTCAACAGGAGCGAGTGGCGGGAAAGCCGGGCAGATGAAGGGCTGGCAGCGAAATTTACCGTCGGAGGCCGCAAAGTGTTCCGCTATCTGGATAAAGACCGAAACGGCGCCATCGACAGAGGAGAGTTGGCCGGACGGATTGATTATATTGAGCACCCCTGTGCTGCATGGGAGCGTGCCGTGCGGCAAATGTCGGACGAAGCCGCCGCCGGACAAGACAGATAACCGTAGGTCGGATTCCCCGAATCCGACGCTTGCTTGCAGAGCAAGACAAACCGTTAAACAAGCGGCAAGATTTTGTCCTTACGGCCAAATGTCGGATTCAGAGGAATCCGACCTACGGCTGGCGGAATTGGAATAAAGGCCGTCTGAAACGTTGGGTTGTCAATCCAACCTACGGATTGGGCAACCCAAACGGCAAAACATAACGCAACCCAAGAATTTTCAGACGGCCTCCCCGTTACCCGACAGGCCGTCTGAAACCCAAACCACAAGAATTACCGAACAAAGGCAATCCAAAATGGCCATTTACCAATCAGGCGTCATTTTCAACCGGGTCGATACCGCAGCCTCTGACTGCTGGACGCTTGCGGCTTACGAACAGCGCGGCGGTTATCAGGCATTGCGCAAGATTCTGTCCGGCGGCATGACGCAGACCGAAGTCATCGAAGAAATGAAAACCTCCGCCCTGCGCGGTCGCGGCGGTGCGGGTTTCCCCACCGGCCTGAAATGGAGTTTTATGCCGCGCTCCTTCCCCGGCGACAAATATGTTGTCTGCAATACCGACGAGGGCGAGCCGGGCACGTTTAAAGACCGCGACATCATCATGTTCAATCCGCACGCGCTGATTGAAGGCATGATTATCGCCGGTTTCGCCATGGGTGCGGGTGCGGGCTACAATTATATCCACGGCGAGATTTTCGAAGGCTACCAACGCTTTGAAGCCGCGCTGGAAGAAGCACGCCGTGCAGGTTACTTGGGCAGGAACATTTTAGGCTCAGAGTTTTCGTTTGAACTGCATGCGCACCACGGTTACGGCGCGTACATCTGCGGCGAAGAAACCGCCTTGCTCGAATCGCTGGAAGGCAAAAAAGGCCAGCCGCGCTTCAAACCGCCGTTCCCCGCCTCCTTCGGTTTGTACGGCAAGCCGACCACCATCAACAACACCGAAACCTTCGCTTCCGTCCCTTTTATTATCCGCGACAGCGGCAAGTCGTTTGCCGATTTGGGCGTGGAAAATGCCGGCGGCACCAAGCTCTTCTCCATTTCCGGCCATGTCGAGCGTCCGGGCAACTACGAAATCCCGCTGGGTACGCCGTTTGCCGAATTGTTGGAAATGGCCGGCGGCATGCGCAACGGCAAAAAACTCAAAGCCGTGATTCCCGGCGGATCGTCCGCACCGGTATTGCCCGCCGACATCATGATGGCGTGCAACATGGATTTCGACTCCATTTCCAAAGCCGGTTCCATGCTCGGTTCGGGTGCAGTGATTGTGATGGATGAAGATGTCTGTATGGTTAAGGCATTGGAACGGTTGAGTTATTTCTATTTTGAAGAATCCTGCGGCCAATGTACGCCCTGCCGCGAAGGCACCGGCTGGCTCTACCGCATTATCCACCGTATCGTACAGGGCAAAGGCCGCATGGAAGACTTGGAACTTTTGGATTCCGTCGGCAACCAAATGGCCGGCCGTACCATCTGCGCGCTGGCCGACGCCGCCGTCTTCCCCGTACGCAGCTTTACCAAACACTTCCGTGAAGAGTTTGTGCATTACATCGAGCACGGCAAGCCGATGAAAGAACATAAATGGTGTTGATAAGGGTAGCTTGGGTTGCAAACCCAACATTAATTTCGGAACAACCCCGCACCTGTTCATTTTCAGACGGCCTTAACTTTTAATAAGATAAAAACATGACCCGCCCCATCCGTGATCTTGATATTTTAATCAGCACCATGCAGCCCGAGCTGCACGAGGGCGTGTACTGTTTTGCGACTTTAAACAGCGGTAACGCCGCCCGTATCCGCGCCGCCGATATTCTGGCCTCCATCGTCGAAGCCGAAGGTTTGTCGGTGGTGGTGCGTGAAGAAGTCGCATTGCAACACGGTTTGCCCACTGATTTCCGCGCCGCGTGGATTACCCTGACGGTACATTCCGACCTCGCCGCTGTCGGCTTGACCGCCGCTTTTGCAACGGCGTTGGGTCAGGCGGGTATCAGCTGCAACGTTGTAGCGGGCAACTGCCACGACCATATTTTCGTACCGCATGAGAAGGCGCAACAGGCGATGAATGTATTGCGCGGGTTGCAGCAGAATGCGGCCAAGGCCGTCTGAAAAAACAAATTCGGCAGAGTAGGGCGGGTCTGCCGACCCGCCGCTTGTCCGCAGGATAAGTCCACAGTTGCGATACAGACAGCTTATCGACAACGGAAAACGGCGGGGTAGCCACCCCTCCCTGCGGTTGGAAAACCGGCATTAGAGTGGATAAGCCGTCGTGGGTTGCAACCCCAAAAACAACCGGCGTTGGGTTTACACCCAACCTGCAGCATGCCGGCGGTTTGAAAGCCTTTTTCAGACGGCCTCACAAAAAATCATCCGAAACACCTATCGTAACTAGGAAGCAAACCATGTTACAAATCGAAATCGACGGCAAACAAGCCACAGTGGCGCAAGGTACGACCGTTATTGAAGCGGCGCACCAAGTCGGTACTTACATCCCGCACTTTTGCTACCACAAAAAACTCTCCATCGCCGCCAACTGCCGCATGTGCCTGGTGGAAGTGGAAAAAGCCACCAAGCCGCTGCCGGCCTGCGCCACTCCGGTAACAGACGGCATGGTGGTGCGCACCCATTCGCCCAAAGCCAAAGAAGCCCAAGCGGGCGTGATGGAATTTCTGCTGATTAACCACCCGCTGGATTGTCCGACCTGCGACCAGGGCGGCGAGTGCCAATTGCAGGACTTGGCCGTAGGCTACGGCAAATCGGCCAGCCGCTACACCGAAGAAAAACGCGCCGTAACCGGCAAAGACATGGGGCCGCTGGTTTCCGCAGCGGAGATGAGCCGCTGTATCCACTGCACCCGCTGCGTGCGCTTTACCGAAGAAATCGCCGGCGTGCAGGAAATCGCCATGGCAGGCCGCGGCGAACACTCCGAAATCATGCCGTTTATCGGCAAAGCGGTGGAAACCGAGCTGTCCGGCAACGTGATTGATTTGTGTCCGGTGGGCGCGCTCACCAGCAAACCCTTCCGTTTCGACGCGCGCACTTGGGAATTGAACCGCCGCAAATCGGTGTCGGCACACGATTCCCTGGGTTCCAACCTTATCGTGCAAACCAAAGACCACACCGTGCGCCGCGTACTGCCTTTGGAAAACGAAGCGATTAACGAATGCTGGCTGTCCGACCGCGACCGTTTCGCCTACGAAGGCCTGTACCATGAAAGCCGTCTGAAAAACCCGAAAATCAAACAAGGCGGGGAATGGCAGGATGTCGATTGGAAAACCGCGCTGGAATATGTGAAAAACGCGGTGGAATGCATTGCCAAAGACGGAAACCAAGACCAAGTGGGCATTTGGGCCAATCCGATGAATACGGTGGAAGAGCTGTATCTGATGAAAAAACTGGCCCGCGGCTTGGGTATCCGCCATATCGCAACCCGGCTCCGGGAGCTGGACAGGCGTGTTTCAGACGGCCTCTCGGGTGCGCAGTGGTTGGGACAGGGTATTCGGGAGTTGGCGCAAAACGACGCCGTGCTGCTGGTCGGTGCCAACCTGCGTAAAGAGCAGCCTCTGCTGGCGGCGCGTTTGCGCGCGGCGGCGAAAGGGCGGCTGCAGCTCAGCGTTATCGGCAGCAGCAAAGAAGTGCTGAATATGGACTTGCTGGCGCAGGAAACCCTGCACCCTGCAGAATGGGCAGGCCGTCTGAAAACCTTGGCGTCAGATACGGACAATCCGATTGCCGCCAGTTTGAAAAACGCCGGAAAAGCCGCGCTGATTTTGGGTGCGGAAGTGCAGAACTCGCCCGATTACGCCGCCGTTTATGCCGCCGCGCAAGAGCTGGCCGACGCGGCCGGCGCGGTATTGGGCATTCTGCCTCAGGCCGCCGACAGCGTCGGCGCGGATTTGCTGGAGGCCGATACCGGCGACAGTCTGCAGGAGATGATTGCGTCGCCGAAGCAGGCGGTGCTGCTGTTCAACGTCGAACCGGAAATCGACGCCGCCAACGGTGCGAAAGCCGTTACCGCCTTAAAACAGGCGAAAAGCGTGATGGCGTTTACCGCCTACGAGAGTGAAACGCTGCTGGACGTTTGCGATATCCTGCTGCCGGTTGCGCCGTTTACCGAAACGTCGGGCAGCCTGGTGAACATGGAAGGCCGTCTGCAGTCTTTCCACGGCGTGGTTCAGGGTTTCGGCGAGTCGCGTCCGCTGTGGAAAGTATTGCGCGTATTGGGCAATCTGTTTGAGTTGGACGGTTTCGAATACCACGATACCGCCGGGATTTTGCAGGAAGCCCTGCCGCAAGGCGTGCCGTCTGAAAAATTAAACAACCGCGCCGCCGTGGTTTCCGGCGGGGAGGGTTTTCAGACGGCCTCCGATTTGGTACGTGTGGGCGGCGTGGGGCTGTACCATACCGATCCGATTGTGCGCCGCTCGCTGCCGTTGCAGCAAACCGTTCACGCAGCCGTCCCTGCTGCCCGGGTCAACCCGCAGACATTGGCGGCACTCGGCCTCCAAAGCGGCGGCGAAGCGTGGGCGAAGCAAAACAGCGCGCGCTTCAGCGTAACCGTCGAGGCCGATCCGTCTCTACCTCAAAACGTGGTGTACCTGCCCCTGCACAGTAAAAATGCAGGTCTGGGTGCGCTGATGAATACAATCGAACTGGCGGGAGCTTAATCATGCAGGAATGGTTTCAAACATTGTTCGCCGCCACGCTCGGCTTGGGCGAAATCGGCAGTACCATCGGACTGGTGGTGTCGGTGGTGCTCAAAATCGTCATTATTTTGGTACCGCTGATTCTGACCGTCGCCTATCTGACCTACTTCGAGCGCAAAGTCATCGGCTTTATGCAGCTGCGCGTCGGCCCGAACGTGACCGGCCCGTGGGGGCTGATACAGCCGTTTGCCGACGTGTTCAAGCTCTTGTTTAAAGAAGTTACCCGTCCGAAGCTGTCGAATAAAGCCCTGTTCTACATCGGCCCCATGCTCTCGCTCGCGCCCTCTTTTGCGGCTTGGGCGGTGATTCCGTTTAACGAAGAATGGGTGTTGACCCATGTACACGCCGGTTTGCTGTTTATCCTGATGATTACATCATTATCGGTGTACGGCGTGATTATCGCGGGCTGGGCGTCCAACTCCAAATACTCTTTTTTGGGCGCGATGCGCTCCTCCGCGCAAAGCATTTCCTACGAAATCGCCATGAGCGCGGCGTTGGTGTGCGTGGTGATGGTGTCGGGCAGCATGAATTTCAACGACATCGTAGCGGCGCAAGCCACCGGTATCGCCGGCGGTTCGGTTTTCTCGTGGAACTGGCTGGCCTTGTTCCCCGTATTTATCGTCTATCTGATTTCCGCCGTGGCCGAAACCAACCGCGCGCCGTTTGACGTGGCCGAGGGCGAGTCGGAAATCGTTGCCGGTTTCCACGTCGAATACTCCGGCTTCGCATTCGCACTGTTTTTCCTGGCCGAATACATTTTCATGATTCTGATTGCCGCGCTGACTTCGCTGATGTTCTTCGGCGGCTGGCTCTCGCCCTTTCCGCAAAGCTGGGGCTTTGTCGGCAATCCGAGCGCGTTTTGGATGTTTGCGAAAATGGCGTTTGTGCTGTACGGCTATCTGTGGATACGCGCCACCTTTCCGCGCTACCGTTATGACCAAATCATGCGTTTGGGCTGGAAAGTGCTGATTCCGATCGGTTTTGCCTGCATTGTATTGCTGGGCGCATGGATGATTTCGCCTTTGAGTTTGTGGTAATCAGTTTGAAGGCCGTCTGAAAAACGACGGATTATTCCCAATAAGGGTATAGAATTTATGGCTAATTTAGTAAAAACCTTTCTGCTGGGCGAGCTGGTCAAAGGCATGGGCGTCACGCTCAAAAACTTTTTCGCCCGCAAAGACACGATTTATTTCCCCGAGGAGAAAACGCCGCAATCGGTGCGTTTCCGCGGTTTGCACGCGCAGCGGCGTTATGCCAACGGCGAAGAACGCTGCATTGCCTGCAAGCTGTGCGAGGCGGTGTGTCCGGCGATGGCGATTAATATCGAATCGGAAGAGCGCGAAGACGGCACGCGCCGTACCACGCGCTACGACATTGATTTGACCAAGTGCATTTTCTGCGGCTTCTGCGAAGAAGCTTGTCCGACCGATGCGATTGTGGAAACCCATATTTTCGAGTATCACGGCGAGAAAAAAGGTGATCTGCATATGACCAAACCGATTCTGCTGGCCATCGGCGATAAATACGAAGCCGAGATTGCCAAGCGCAAAGCGGCCGATGCGCCGTATCGTTAAAGGGGCGGAGCGATGACTTTTTCTACGATTCTGTTTTATATCCTGGCCGCCATCGTGCTTTACGGTGCGGTCGGTACGGTGGTTTCTAAAAACCCGGTACACGCGGCGCTGCATTTGGTGCTGACTTTCTGCGTGAGCGCGATGATCTGGATGCTGATGCAGGCGGAGTTTCTCGGCCTGACTTTGGTGGTGGTGTATGTCGGCGCGGTGATGGTGTTGTTCCTGTTTGTGGTGATGATGCTGAATATCGACATCGAGGAAATGCGCGCGGGCTTTTGGCGGCATGCGCCGGTGGCGGGAATTGTCGGCGTATTGTTGGCGGTGGCGCTGATTTTGATTCTGGTCAACCCGCAAACCGATTTGGCTGCTTTCGGTCTGATGAAGGATGTGCCCGCCGATTACAACAATATCCGCGATTTGGGCCGTCAGATTTATACGACTTACCTGCTGCCGTTTGAATTGGCGGCGGTGTTGCTGCTGTTGGGTATGGTGGCGGCGATTGCGCTGGTACACCGTAAAACCGCCAATCCGAAATACATCAGTCCGGGCGATCAGGTCAAAGTCAATCCGAATGTCGGCCGTATGCGTTTGGTGAAAATGCAGCCGGTGAAACCGCAAGCCGAATTGGATGCGGAAGCGGCGCTTTCAGACGGCCTGAAACAAGAAGGGGAGGGCAAAGCATGATTACCTTGACGCATTATCTGGTGTTGGGCGCGCTCCTTTTCGGTATCAGCGCGATGGGCATTTTTATGAACCGTAAAAACGTGTTGGTTTTGCTGATGTCGATTGAATTGATGCTGTTGGCTGTGAATTTCAACTTTATCGCGTTTTCGCAGTATTTGGGCGATACGGCGGGTCAGATTTTCGTGTTTTTCGTCTTGACCGTTGCGGCGGCGGAATCCGCCATCGGCTTGGCGATTATGGTATTGGTGTACCGCAACCGCCAAACCATCAACGTGGCCGATTTGGATACATTAAAAGGTTAATCGAAGGGTATATATAAATGAACGATATGACTTTATATTTGACGATTGCCTTGGTGCCGCTGGCCGGCTCGCTGCTGGCGGGTTTGTTCGGCAATAAAATCGGCCGCGTCGGCGCGCATACGGCGACGATTTTGGGCGTGGGCGTGTCGGCGGTATTGTCGGCTTATGTGCTGTGGGGCTTTATCAACGGCACGCGCGCCAAGTTTGACGAGAATGTCTATACCTGGCTCACCATGGGCGGCTTGGATTTTTCCGTCGGCTTTTTGGTGGACAGCATGAGTGCGATGATGATGGTGGTGGTGACGTTTGTGTCGCTGATGGTGCATATCTACACCATCGGTTATATGCACGATGAAAAAACCGGCTACCAACGTTTTTTCAGCTATATCTCGCTGTTTACCTTTTCCATGCTGATGTTGGTGATGAGCAACAACTTCATCCAGCTTTTCTTCGGCTGGGAAGCAGTAGGTTTGGTTTCCTATCTGCTGATCGGTTTCTACTTCAAACGAGAGAGCGCGATTTTCGCCAACTTGAAAGCCTTCTTGATGAACCGCGTCGGCGACTTCGGCTTCCTGCTCGGTATCGGTTTGGTATTGGCCTATTTCGGCGGCAGCCTGCGCTACGCCGATGTGTTCGCCTACCTGCCGAATCTTCAGACGGCCACAATTCAATTATTCCCCGGGGTGGAGTGGTCGCTGCTGACCGTTACCTGCATTTTGCTGTTTGTCGGCGCGATGGGTAAATCCGCGCAATTTCCGCTGCACGCTTGGCTGCCTGATTCCATGGAAGGTCCGACCCCGATTTCCGCGCTGATTCACGCCGCCACCATGGTGACCGCCGGTCTGTTTATGGTGTCGCGCATGTCGCCGATGTACGAAATGAGCGATACCGCCTTGAGCTTTATCATGGTCATCGGCGCCATTACCGCGCTGTTTATGGGCTTCTTGGGCGTGATTCAAAACGACATCAAGCGCGTGGTGGCTTACTCCACGCTGTCGCAGCTCGGTTACATGACCGTGGCGTTGGGCGCGTCGGCCTACTCCGTCGCCATGTTCCACGTCATGACCCACGCTTTCTTTAAAGCCCTGCTGTTCTTGGCTGCGGGCAGTGCCATTATCGGTATGCACCATGACCAAGACATGCGCCACATGGGTAATTTGAAAAAATACATGCCGGTTACATGGCTGACCATGCTGCTGGGTAATCTGGCGCTGATCGGTACGCCGTTTTTCTCCGGCTTCTACTCCAAAGATTCGATTATCGAAGCGGCGCACGCCAGCACGCTCCCGGGCAGCGGCTTTGCCTACTTTGCCGTACTCGCCAGTGTATTCGTCACCGCGTTTTACGCTTTCCGCCAATACTTTATGGTGTTCCACGGCGAAGAGAAATGGCGCAAACTGCCTGAGCACCATGATGAACATTCAGACGGCCATCATCACGGCTTGGGCAAAAACGACAATCCGCACGAAAGCCCGCTGGTGGTCACTTTGCCGTTGATTTTGCTGGCGGTTCCGTCGGTTATCATCGGTTACTTTACCATCGAGCCTTTGCTGTACGGCGACTTCTTCAAAGACGTGATTTTCGTCAACGCCGCCGCGCACCCGACCATGGAAACCATGCGCGAGGAATTCCACGGCCCGCTGGCCATGGTGTCGCACAGCCTGCAGACGCCGGTGCTGTATCTGGCGGTTGCCGGTGTCGTTGCCGCGTGGTTTTTATATGCCAAGGCGCCGCACCTGCCTGCGAAAATTGCCGCCGCGTTCAGCCCTGTGTATAAACTGTTGGACAACAAATACTTCATCGACGTGATTTACTTCAATGTCTTTGCCAAAGGTTCGCAGGCATTGGGACGTTTCTTTTGGAAATTCGGCGACGTGGCGATTATCGACAACGGTATCGTCAACAACGCCGCCAAACTGGTGGGCGGTATCGCCGCGCAAGTGCGCAAAATGCAAACCGGCTTTATCTACACCTACGCCGCCGCCATGGTATTCGGCGTGCTGGTGTTAATCGGAATGACCTTCTGGCGGCTGTTTGCTTAAGATAAGGGAATTTCAGACGGCCTGTCCGATATTTCGGCAACCTGTTCCCTCCCCCGCCTTTGCGGGGGAGGGCTAGGGTGGGGGTAGTTGCTTCGACAGTATCTGTTGTTGCAACATCCTAACCTCCTCACGCCAGCAGGTGCAAGCGAAAAGCAGGGAAGGAGCAGATTACTGATGATTCGGCGGTTGTTGATTTCGAACAATATAAATTTGAAATGATTCAGGCCGTCTGAAAAAAAGCAAAAAATGTCCCTAACCCGAAACCACCGTTTACAACCATACGCCCGCGACTTGAAGCAAAACATGAGCGAGGCCGAACAGCGTTTGTGGTATCACTTGCGCGGCAAGCGGTTAAACGGCATTAAGTTTCGCCGCCAGCAGATTATCGGCAGTTATATTGTTGACTTTGTCAGCATGGAATATAAATTGGTCGTCGAATTAGACGGCGGGCAACATGCGGAGCGGACAGAATACGATGAAGCGCGGAAGCGCGGACGGTATTTTTAAACCGCGAGGGTTATCGGGTATTGCGCTTTTGGAATCATGAAGTATTGGGACAGACAGAAGTGGTTTTGGCGGAAATTGCTCAGGCCTGCGGTGCTTTGCCCCCACCCTAACCCTCCCCCGCTGGGGCGGGGGAGGGGACAGATTACAGGAGCGTTTGAGGTTTCAGACGGCCTGACAGATTGTAAAATGGTGGTCTATAAACAATCCTATCGCTTATATCACTGAGGGGATATAAGGCCGTCTGAAAATACAGGCGGATTAAGAGGCTTCATCCGCCATGTTGGGTAATGACGAAAAACGATGAAATGACAGTAACCGGTTCCCTCCCCTGTCTTGCGGGGGAGGGCTAGGGTGGGGGCTGTCGGGGTATCAGTTTTATCATTTTCCCCACTAACACACATCCGTAACATTTTTAATTTAAACCACAGGTTATAAATATGTTTTCCAACAATCTACTCAGCTTGGCAATATGGGTGCCGATACTCTCCGGCCTGCTGGTGCTGGCTACGGGCAACGATAGCCGTGCGCCGCTGGCGCGGATTATCGCGTTTTCGGGCGCGTTGGCGGGCTTTTTGGTGACGCTGCCGCTGTTTACGCAGTTTGACCGCCTGAGCGGCGGCTACCAATTTACCGAGTTTCACGAGTGGATTCCGCTCCTGAAAATCAACTACGCGCTCGGTGTGGACGGTATTTCGGTATTGTTCATTATTTTGAACGCGTTTATTACTGTGATGGTGGTGGCGGCCGGCTGGGAAGTGATTCGGAAGAAAACCGCGCAATATATGGCGGCTTTCCTGATGATGTCCGGTTTGATTAACGGCGCGTTTGCCGCGCAGGACGCGATTTTGTTTTATGTCTTCTTCGAAGGCATGCTGATTCCGCTGTATCTGATTATCGGCGTGTGGGGCGGCCCGCGCCGCGTGTATGCGTCGGTGAAGCTGTTTCTCTATACCTTGTTCGGTTCGCTCCTGATGTTGGTGGCGCTGGTGTATCTGTCGTACCAGGCGGGCGGCAGCTTCTCGATTGTGGATTTCCAAAACATCAAGCAGATTCCTTTGGGTGTGCAGCAATTGTTGTTTGCGGCGTTTTTCCTGTCGTTTGCGGTGAAAGTGCCGATGTTCCCGGTGCATACCTGGCTGCCGGACGCGCACGTTGAGGCGCCTACCGGCGGCTCGATGGTCTTGGCTGCCATTACGCTGAAGCTGGGCGCATACGGTTTCTTGCGCTTCGTCCTGCCGATCGTGCCCGACGCTTCGCGCTATTTTGCACCGGCTATTGTTGTATTGAGCCTGATTGCTGTGATTTACATCGGTATGGTGGCATTGGTGCAGACCGATATGAAAAAGCTGGTGGCTTATTCTTCTATCAGCCACATGGGTTTCGTGACTTTGGGTATGTTCCTGTTTTCAGACGGCAGCCTGAATGATTGGGCGCTGAAAGGCGCGGTTATCCAAATGATTTCGCACGGCTTTGTGTCCGCTGCGATGTTTATGTGTATCGGCGTGATGTATGACCGTCTGCACTCGCGCGATATTGCCGACTACGGCGGCGTGGTCAACGTGATGCCGAAATTCGCCGCCTTTATGATGCTCTTCGGTATGGCCAATGCCGGTTTGCCCGCAACATCGGGCTTTGTCGGCGAATTTATGGTGATTATGGGCGCGGTGGAAGTGAATTTCTGGATTGGCGCATTGGCGGCTCTGACCTTGATTTACGGCGCGTCTTACACCCTGTGGATGTACAAACGCGTGATTTTCGGCGCGGTGTCCAATCCGCATGTCGGCGAAATGAAAGACATCAACTGCCGCGAATTTGCTATTTTGGCAATTTTGGCGGTAGCCGTATTGGGCATGGGCTTGTATCCGCAGGCCTTTATCGAAGTGGTACATCAGGCGGCAAACGATTTGATTGCCCAAGTGGCGCAAAGCAAGATTTGAGGTGTGTGAATGAACTGGACTGATTTGAATTTGATTCCCGCCATGCCTGAAATCGTGCTGCTGGCGGTATTGAGCGTGATTTTGCTGGCCGACTTGTGGATTAGCGACAGCAAGCGTTACCTTACCCACACCATGAGCCTGCTGGCGGTGGCTGCGGTTACGCTGACCCAGCTTGCCGTATGGGAGCAGGGCAGCGTATCGGCCTTCAACGGCATGTATATTGCAGACGGCATGTCGCGTCTGGCGAAACTGGTGCTGTATGCGCTGACTTTCGGCCTGTTTATTTACAGCAAGCCGTATAACCAAGTGCGCAATATGTTTAACGGCGAATTTTACACCTTGTCGCTGTTTGCCCTGTTGGGCATGAGCGTGATGGTGAGCGCGGGGCATTTCCTGACCGCTTATATCGGCTTGGAACTGCTGTCGCTGGCACTTTACGCCATGATTGCCTTGCGCCGCGATTCTGCCCGCGCCGCCGAAGCCGCCCTGAAATATTTCGTGCTCGGCGCGCTGGCTTCCGGCCTGCTGCTTTACGGTATTTCCATGGTGTACGGCGCAACCGGCTCGTTGGAATTCGCCACCGTATTGGCCACCGCTTTCGACGAGCAATCCAACGAATGGCTGCTGAAACTGGGCTTGGTGTTCATCGTCGTCGCCGTCGCGTTCAAACTCGGCGCCGTGCCGTTTCACATGTGGGTACCCGATGTGTACCACGGCGCGCCGATGTCAGTCACCGCCATCGTCGGTACCGCCCCGAAAATCGCCGCCGTCGTGTTTGCCTTCCGCATTTTGGTCACCGGTTTGGGCACCACCTTTGAAGACTGGTCGCCGATGCTGGCCATCTTGGCCGTGGCCTCCCTGATTGTCGGCAACCTTGCCGCCATCATGCAGACCAACGTCAAGCGCATGCTGGCTTATTCCACCATCTCCCACATGGGCTTTATCCTGCTGGCGTTTATGGCGGGTGCCGTCGGTTTCGCCGCCGGACTGTATTACGCCATTACCTACGCCATCATGGGCGCGGTCGGCTTCGGCGTATTGATGGTATTGTCCACCGAAACCGTCGAATGCGAAGAAATCAGCGATTTGGCCGGTTTGAACCAACGCCATTCCTGGTATGCGTTTTTAATGCTGCTGGCGATGTTCTCCATGGCCGGAATCCCGCCGCTGATGGGCTTCTATGCCAAGTTCGGCGTGATTAAAGCCTTACTGTCGCAAGGCCATGTCTGGTTGTCGGTATTTGCCGTCGTGATGTCGCTGATTGGCGCGTTTTACTACCTGCGCGTGGTCAAAGCCATGTACTTCGACGATGCCGCGCACGACCAGCCGGTCGGCGGCAACTACGCCGTCAAATTCGCCCTGAGCGTCAACGCCCTGCTGTTGGTGTTGTGGGGCGTGATGCCGCAAACCGTTATCGACTGGTGTGCGGCGGCGTTGAACAATACTTTGTAGCCTATACAAAACCAAACGGCAGCCCGCATAAAGGCTGCCGTTTTGGCATTGGGCGAGGCGTGATATAATTGTATAGCTG